>JBJKQK010000266.1:0-6128 GCA_046705285.1 Terriglobia bacterium | reverse complement strand
GCGTCATGCTTATCAGCCAGGTTGCAGATCCCCGCGAGTTTCGCCACATAACCATCCATGGAAAAGACGCCGTCGGTGGCCACCAGCACGTAGCGGGCTTCGGCCTTGGCCTGCTTCAATTTCTCTTCCAGGTCGCTCATGTCGCCGTTGCGGAATCGGTAGCGTTTGGCCTTGCAGAGGCGAATGCCGTCGATGATGCTGGCGTGGTTCAGTTCGTCGGAAATCACGGCGTCTTCGGCGTCGAGCAGCGTTTCAAACAGCCCGCCGTTGGCGTCAAAGCAGGAGCTATAAAGGATGGTGTCGTCGGTTCCGAGAAAACGGCTCAGGCCCTCTTCCAGCTGCTGGTGGATGGCCTGCTTGCCGCAGATAAAGCGTACCGACGAGAGCCCGTAGCCCCAGCGGTCGAGCGCCTCTTTCGCGGCCTTCACAATGGCCGGATGATTCGCCAGGCCCAGGTAGTTGTTGGCGCAAAGGTTCAGAACGGTTTCGCCGCTCTGGAGCTTCACTCGCGTCTGCTGCGCAGATTCCAGCGTTCTTTCGTTTTTATAAAGCCCTGCCTGGCGGATTTCACCCAGCCGGGCTGTCAGATGTTCGCGAATACTCCCGTACAATTCAATCCCTCCAGTTCAAAATCACTTTGCCGCACTTGCCGGTCTTCATGGCCTCAAAGCCCTTCTCGTACTCCTGCCAGGGCAGGCGATGCGTAATCACGGGCGTGATGTCGAGCCCCGATTCCAGCATCACCGTCATCTTGTACCACGTCTCGTACATCTCCCGGCCGTAGATGCCCTTAATGGTCAGCATGTTGAAGATCACCTGGTTCCAGTCGATACACATCTCGTGATTGGGGATGCCGAGCATGGCGATGCGGCCGCCGTGGCTCATGTTTGAAAGCATGCTGCGGAAGGCATCCGAGCTTCCGGACATCTCGAGCCCCACGTCAAATCCCTCCTGCATGCCCAACTCCTTCTGCACTTCCTCCAGCGACTTTTTGGTGGGATCGATGGCCATGGTTACGCCCATTTTCTCCGCCAGCTTGCGGCGCTCCGGGATCAGGTCGGAGATCACTACAAAACGCGCTCCGGCATGCCGAGCCACCGCCGCCGCCATCAGGCCGATGGGCCCCGCTCCGGTGATCAGCACGTCTTCACCCAGCACGGGGAACTGCAGCGCCGTGTGGACGGCGTTGCCGAAAGGATCAAAAATCGAGGCGACTTCCAGCGGAACCGTGGGATGGTGCCGCCAGATGTTGCTCATGGGCAGCACGATGTATTCGGCGAAGGCGCCGGGCCGGCTGACGCCCACTCCCTTGGAATGCGCGCACAGATGTCGGCGGCCGGCCAGGCAATTGCGGCAGCGCCCGCAGACCACGTGGCCTTCGCCGCTCACAATCATTCCGGGCTCAAAGTCGCTGACGTTCGAGCCCACCTCTTCAATCTCGCCGACAAATTCGTGGCCGATCACCAGCGGGACCTGGATTGTCTTCCGGGCCCAGTCGTCCCATTCGTAAATGTGCAGGTCGGTGCCGCAGATGCCCGTCAATTGGACGTGGATCAGAACATCGTTAATCCCGATCGCCGGCTTGGGCACATCGTCGATCCACAGGCCATGCTCTGCCCGGCTTTTTACCAGTGCTTTCATTAGTTTCTCTCCGGAGCGTAGGATTGTTCAGCTCCTGCGTTCACGACCTGCTGAAGCCTTTTCCAGGTTGCAGCCTAATAAGGTCTGATTATCTCACGAAAAAAACGCCGGAGGTTGCTGCGGCATGCACAGAAATCGGCAACCCCAGGCTTCGCTTAAGTATTCTTGCAGCCACGGCTGTGATATAAATTCAGCTCGATGCTGCAAGCACAAGAATCCTGGTGGTAGAACTGGAGGTTTCATGAATCAATTTGATCGCCGGCAATTCCTCGAGATATCCGGGGCTGCGCTGCTGGCTGCGGCGGGCTCGGACGCCAAGGCCGAAGAACCATCCTCTGTGACTGTCTCAAATCAGAACGGGAACCTGCGTGTGACCGGCACAAACTACTCCTGGCATTGGAGCCAGGCCGACGACCAGTTCCGCCTGCTTGATTCGAACGGCTTGCTCATTGTCTCATCGGGCCTGCAGCCCGTCGTGGTTGTTTCTGGTCCGGGCGGCAGCAGGAACCGCCGTGCAACTCAGGGCAAGATTGCTTCCCACGAATTTCATGACAAGGCCGCAACCTTCCACTACGAAGGGGTTAACGGCCATGCTCGCCTCAGCGTGACCTGGAAATTTGGCAACCGCTCCGTCCGTGTGGAACCCCTGGTGTACGAGACCACTGAAGCGGAGGACATTGTAAGCGTTCACTATTGTGCCGAGGCTGGGGCGAACAAGCCGGTTCCCAGCTTGCGATGTTCCCATCTGATTGATCCCGGGATCAGCGAAGGGTCATCAATCAGCCCGATCGTTCCCAGGGACGTGCAGCTCAGTGATCTCAGTTGGCTCGGGCGGGGTGGACCGGGCCGGCCCGGCGCCGGGTTACTGCAACAGTGGGGGCTTCCGGTCGATTTCTTCTGCGGTTTTAATATCAACCGTGTGGGCCACGGCCAGCGGGACGCCTATACGCGCGGCCGCTCGGAAGCCTTCTGTTGCGGTTTGAGCAGCCTTCCCAAGGGCGACTTTTTTCTCAACCTGAATCCGGGCGCGGCCAGCCTTATTGTGAACTATCGCAGCGACCTCTGGGGCCACCTGCGCGGACCAGGCAAAGTTTCGGTCGGCGCGAACCTTTTCTGGGCGTTTGGCCCCAATTATTACGAAGCCATCCGCGAGTATTACCTTGGCCTCCTGAACGCCGGAATTATTCAGCGGAAAGTGAACTCCGAAAAGAAGACGGCTGCGGCGCTGACGCCCCAGTTCTGCACCTGGGGCTCCCAGGTGGATCGGGGAAAGACAGGAGATCGGCTGGATGAAACTTTCCTCAGAGAGATTTACAAGGAACTGAGAGAATCCGGCATGCGTGCTGGGATGTTCTCGATTGATGACAAATGGCAACACCGCTACGGCACGCTCGAACATTCCGCCAAAAGGTTTCCACATTTCATCGAGTTTCTCAATCAGTTGCGGGCTGACGGGCTCCGCATCGGCCTCTGGGCCGCGTTCATGCGTTGCGAAGACCCTCGGGATGTCGGGCTTCAAACGGAGAACATGTTGCGCCACCCGGACGGCAAGCCGTATAAGGCCGGAGGAGGCCGATACTATATCCTGGATTTCACCCAGCCCAAGGTGCAGCAGGTGATGACGCGCCTGGCCCGCAACTTCATGCATCGCTACCATCCGGACCTGGTTAAATTTGACTTCGGCTATGAACTTCCCAGCGTTGACATTGCCGGCCCGGCGGACAAGCGCTGGGCGGGAGAGCGGCTGATGTGGAAAGGACTGGATGTGGTTGTCCGCGCCATGCGGGAAGTGAATCCTGATGTAGTCGTCATGTACTATCAGCTCTCGCCCCTCTTTCTCGACTTCATCGATCTGCACAGCCCCGACGACCTGTTTCTCTGCGCCGGAGAATATGACCTGGAGGCAAACCGCCGGTTTTTCTTCAGCAGCCTGTGCGGGACTTTGGGAGTGCCCACCTATGGGTCCTCGGGTTACGACTGGCAGAGCGCGCCCAACATCTGGTTTGACTCCTCCGTCGTGGGAACCCTGGGTTCCCTCAACGATTTCCAGGGAGACGAGCGCGGCGAGCACGCCACCCCGGAACGCATTGCCCGGTACAACGGCCTGACGCACGTCCGGCGACACTCAAACACCTTCCGGGTGGTTCCGCTGGATGCGCAGTACGCCGCTCCCACCCGCGGCGCCAGAACGCGATCCTGGGCGCGGCTTGAGGAGGGCGAGGTTGTCTTGATCGCTCTCCGGCCGGCTTGTGAAACGGACGGCGCTTTTAATGAATCGACCACGCAGGAAGCAGCGCTAAGGGATAAGGTTCATGCGAATGTGCCGGTCGTTGTGGCCTCGCGCACGCGTGATGGCCTGGAGCGGGCAAACGCACTCGCGCTGGTGCCATGTGGTGACGGTGAGGTCAGCATCCGCCGGACGGAAGGAAGCGAAGCGGAAGTCACTGAGCATTGGTTCGGCGGCGCTTCTACCAGCACGCAAGTGCCGATCCGCAACGGATTCTGCCGCCTGGCCCTGCGAACCCGCGGCGAAAACAACCAGCCTCTTGAGTGGATTGAGTTGAGGATTCGATCGTAATGGTCCCCGCGATTCTGCACCGCGGCCGGCTCACCGTTTGCGGGCTTTTTTCCTCCGCGGGCCTGCGGGCGGGTTCTTCTTCACATAATCCCGGATATATTCCAGCAGAACTTCGGTAATCGATCTTCCCCGGGCGGCCGTGGCGGCCTTGAATGCGTTGTGGAGGTCCGTCTCCACGTTCAGGTTCATCTTCTTCCATCCCTCTTTCAGTGGCATCACTCACCTCCGCAGATAAGTGTACCCTGAAATAAGTAAGTTCTCCAGGTCACCCGGAGCCGGCGGCTCAAGCCTGGCGGGTTGTAAGCGCCCGGGTGGCAGGCGCACCGCCTGGCCATCGTCGAGTGTGACCATTTTTATAACGGATCATCGGGAGGGCGAAGGGCTCAGCGTTCCCGCCCCGCGGCAGCCCGGCGCCGGGCAACGCTTAATTTGCGCGAAGACTCAGAAGGTCGCGCCGGTCTCCCGGCCGATTTCTACCTTACGGGCTCGGCAGGGACTTGCTCCACCGCTTTCCCAAACTTGCTGCGCAGGGCGCCGAGCAAAATGTCGGTGGCTTCCTCGTAAGTCAAATAGCCTGTGTTGATCACGATCTCAAAATCGAGAGGATTGCGGGAGCCCCGCTGGAAGTGGCTATGCACGAATTTCTCCCGCTCCGCGTCGGTGCGCGCAATCAGCGAACGTGCCGCTTCAGGCGCAATCCCCTCCATCTTCGCCACCCGCTCGATCCGGACCTCAAGCGGTGCCACCATGCACACGCAGAGCCCGAACTGCCTGGGCAGCACATATTGTGCGCCGCGGCCTACGATCACCACATTTCCCTGATGTCCCAGGGCCAGAAGAATCTCCTTAAGCTGGTAAAGATAGCTTTCCGGAGCAAGGATTTCCTGCCCAAGGAAGTCCAGGATGAACTCTTCCAGTATGCCCCGGACGTGCTCATCCACGCTCTCAATGAGCTGCTGACGGATTTTCGCGTGCCGGGCGATTTCATCCACAATCTCGCGGTCAAAGACCTGCCACTTCAGCCGCTCGCCGAGCAGCGCGCCCACCGCCCGCCCGCCGGCCCCCAATTCCCTGGAAATCAGCACGTAGGGCCCGAAGTACACGCCCCTGACTTTTCCTCTTCCGGGCCCTTCCTTCTCCCTTTCCTTCGGGCGCCGCAACTGCCAAAGTCGAGCCTGCCGTTCGAGAATCTGTTCCACGCTCAAAGCATGATGGGTCACATCCATGTCTTGCCTCCTTTGGGAGGCCGGGCGTGCGCCGCCTGCTCTCCACACTCACCTGACCGGGCTTTCACCGGGACGAGGTCGTCCTCGCACACTGCAGAACAGAGTTTGCTACACGTGGGCCCGGGTCCATCACCCGAGAGCTTTATAATGATTCCGCGACTAACCTATGGTCTGAGTATAACGAATCCCCTCGTACGGGTAAAGATCTCCCGGTTCCTCAGCCGGCGGAGCAAACAGGCGCTCGCCTTCGGCCGGGCTCACGCCATGCGGCCCTGCGGGAAGAGCGTGCCCGTCAACAACCGGCCACAGTGTAGGCGCTTGGCCAAAAGCAGCGCAGACCGCCGGTTTTGCGATCCGCGGCTGTCCCTTGTGATCTGAAACTTTGAATCTCAAATCCCGCAAGGCTTCCCCGCCAGCGGGCCGTATGGTCTTTTAGCCCTCGCCCTTGGGGGAGAGGGTGCCGGAGGTACGACGGCGGGTGATGGGTTTTGTAGCGTGGGCCTTTACGGCCCGCGGTTCTTTTTGCCTGAGCCCGAAGCGGGTAGCGCGGACCGCCGGGCTGTGCGGTCCGCGGTACTTTCCTGGCAATCGTCCTCACGGTGTCGTATTGTATCGCTGTGTCCAAGCTTCGCCGTCCATTTCTTTCCGACCGTTATTTTTTCATCACCGTGCGGCTGCTTCGG
>JBJKQK010000265.1:0-7570 GCA_046705285.1 Terriglobia bacterium | reverse complement strand
CGGAGGGCGAGGCGCGATTTGAACTTTTCCATCGCGTACTTTGGATGGCAAACCGGAATACTTCCTTCGCACCAAGCGACCAGTCGCCGCAAGATCAGGCGAGCAGCCCAGACGGGGGCCGGTTTTTTGGCTCCGCCGCCCATTCCTTGTTGGGCTTGTGTGACATGTGGAAGACCAATTCGCCCCCCTTCACAATTTCACTGTGTGTAATCCAGGAACGATCGAGGTCCTTGCCATTGAGGGACACGCGCGCGATGTAGCAGTTTTCTGGTCTGTTGTTGTGTGCAATAACCGTAAATTCCGTCTTCGAGAGCGGGTTGTGGATCACGGCGCGATCCACCATCGGGCTCCCGATGACGTAAACACCTGTGGCGGCATTGACCGGATAGAAGCCCAGGGCCGCAAACACGTACCACGAAGACTGGTTACCGCAGTCGTCGTTGCCGGGAATGCCTCCCGGCCCGCTGTTATAGACCCGCGTAGCAACCTGTCGCACCCAGTACTGCGTCTTCCATGCTTGGCCCGCAAACGGATACAAGTACGGGATGTGATCGCTGGGCTCATTGCCCTGGGCGTCCTGCCCCACCAATCCGCTGATGTCGGGCGGCGCGTTGTAAACCTTGGACGGTGCAGTGAAGAGGGCGTCGAGCTTGGCGATAAACGCTTTATCGCCTCCGTAGAGGTCGATCAAACCCTGAACATCCTGCATCACGTTGAACGTTGCCTGCCAGGCGTCGGATTCGGTGTAGTCGTACCAATATTCCGTGCTTGGGTTGAACGGTTCGCGCCAGCGTCCGTCAAGGTACTTGCCACGCATAAACCCCGTCTTGGGGTCAAAGAGGTTGCGATAGTTCTGTCCCAGCCTGTAGAAGTAAACAGCGTCTTCATGCTTGCCCAGAAGCTGGGCGAAAGCCCCCACACACCAGTAGTCATAAGCGTAATCCAGCGTGCGGGAAACGCTCTGCTTGCCGGCTCGCGGACCGGCTTCGCCACCTGATCCCGTAGGGATAAAACCGTATTGGCGGAACTGCCCTTGATAATTGCGATCATTCATTGCCGTGACCTTAAGGGCGGCGTACATGGCTTCGGCGTCCCAGTCCCGCAATCTCCGCGTGTATGCCGCCACGATCATGCCAGCGCTGTGAAAGCCTGTCATGGACCAGGTTTCGTTGGCCCACAGCGGCCAGTCCGGAAGACTCTGCTGATTGAGTTGGCGATAGTCGGCCAGAAAAGTCTCCATGATGTCGTGCACGATCGAAGGACGGACAATCGTCAGAAACGGGAACTGGCAGCGGTAAATGTCCCAAATGGATAAGGCGGTGTACTTGGTAAACGTGGTACTCCGATGATTGCGCCTGTCCTGGCCACGATAAGACCCATCCGCGTCGCTGTAGGTGGTCGGTGAGATTAACCCGTGGTACATCCCGGTGTAAAACGAGCGGCGAGTCCCTTCATCCGGGATATCTGCAGTGATCGAGGCCAGCGCCTTGCTCCATGAGGCCGCTGCTTCGTCGCAAACACGATCAAAGTCAGTATGCGGAATTTCCGCCGCCAAATTTTTCCGCGCATTTTCTATGGTCGTGCCCGAGATTCCTACTTTCACAATGACCGTGTTTTCACTCAGTTTCTCGAAGGAAGCGGCGGCGCGCAGGTGTACGCCGTTAACCGGTGCTTCGCCCACCCGGAATACCTTGCCGTCAACATTCACGTCAAGGTGATCGAATGGCTGCGAGAATTCCATCACGAAATAGACGGCCCGGTCCTTTGCCCATCCGTGCGTCATGCGATAACCACTGATGGTTCGGTTGCCCTCTATGCGCAGTTGCGCCTGGTAGACTTTTTCATCCAGCCCGTGCACCAGATCTACCATGATGCGTGCCATTTTGCCCGCCGGGAACATGTAACGATGCACGCCGCATCGAGTTGTCGCGCTAAGTTCGGCCTGCACGCCTGGGTCCTGCAAGTAAACGCTGTAAAAGCCCGGTCGTGCGATTTCCTGCCGATGATTGAATCGTGATGCAAAACCCTTCCCAGGCGACCCCGGTTCCCAGGCTATTGCGCCCACGGCAGGCATCACGAGAACGTCATCGAGATCGCCAGCTCCGGTGCCGGAAACATGGGTATGGCTGAACCCTTCAATGATGTCATCCGGATAGTGATAACCACTGCTGTGGTCCCACTGATACCATCGGTACATCGGATGATCGAACCCGCTCGTGTCCGGACTGAGGCTTACCAATCCAAAGGGTAGCGTAGCGCCGGGAAAAGTGTGGCCATGAGCTCCAGTGCCGATGAGAGGGTTCACATTCCGCCCCACGCCTAAACCCGCGACTCCCGGGTCTTGCAGCGGCGCGATCTGGTCCGCTGAACCGGCGGCCCGGACCGGAAATGTGCGCCACACTGCAGCGAAGGCGGTCGCATCAACTGCGCAAGCGCGCAGGAAGCTACGTCGTGGCAATCTGCAGTTCTTAAGAATATTCATACCGTCTTTCCCTCCTTGCAACAGCGCGGTTCAAGTACATGCCCCGCAACTTGATTTCGAGAGTTCGCACGTCCAAACCTGCCAGTATATACGGGGATTAGAGTTTTGGCCTTACAGCGGTCGAACACACACCCGCTCGGGTGCAGGCGACCACATTTTTCTTCAAGGCGGTCGCACCCGTTGCCAGCGACTCTTCGATGACCCCTGAGAACTCGTCGCCGCTGCTTCCGGAAGCCGTTTTTCCCGCTACCCCTTCATCACTGGGAGACAGGGAGTTCGCACAGCAACCCTTCGCTGCGATTTCGATGGTTGGTCGTCCAAAGTGGCGTGGGCCGAACATATCATCAGCGCCGGGGGCAACATGCCGCGCGGTGAATCTCCTTCGTCCAGATGTCCGATAGCAGAGTTCTGAGCGAGTTGGTGCACTTTTCTCGGTGGATAGTTAAAAAATTGCTTGACACAGAGATTCGAGGGGTGGTATTAGAGTTAGTCGTTGCAGGGGGAGTTTGTCCCCCAGGTAGTCGCTATCTTGCCACAGAACACTTGAATTAGGCTGAAGGCTGGGCCTTCCTAGGGGGCGGTATAAGCCCTTGATTCTGCGTCGGTCTTAGGCAATCCCTTAAACTCCGTCGGGAAGATGGAAGCCTGAGGAGCGTCCAACAGGAGGAGTTGATGCGATCTAAGTTACTGCTTGCCTTAACGATAGGCATTTTCTTCGCTGCGCAATGCATGGCGCAGATTTCTTCTGGCCGAATTACCGGCCTGGTCACAGACCAATCGGGGGCGGCGATTCCCGGAGCGACGGTGACTGTTCGCAACGTCAATACCGGAATCTCGTCTACATTAAAAACCAGCGCTACCGGCGTGTACATTGTTGCCAACCTGATTCCTGGCACATACACCGTTACAGTCGAAATGGCCGGATTCAGCCGGTTTGATCAAGAGAATGTTAACGTCCAGGCCGCTTCTGACATCACTGTAAACGCTACGTTGCGGCCTGGTACGGTGCACCAGGTGGTGACGGTGACATCAGCTCCACCCCTGCTGCAGGCTAACACCAGTAATCAAAACATTACTCTTAATTCGACCCTGGTGCAAAATACGCCTCAGATCACCCGCAATCCATTCAAACTGACCCTGCTGGCTCCGGAAGCGATCAATACCCGGAGTGAGGTCCTTCCCTTCCTTTCGTGGTCAGCCAACAGCGTTGACCTTGGCGGTGATACGAATTTGAAGAATAACCTCCTGGTTGACGGCAGTCCTGTGGGCTTGGGCCACAAATACAGCTACCCGCCCAATATGGATGACGTCCAGGAAACCACTGTCAGCCAGAACGGTGTGGACGCTCAGTACGGCCACAGCGCCGGCGGGGTGATCAACATTGCCACGAAATCGGGCACGAACCAGTGGCATGGCGATCTCATGTACCTCGGACGGTACCCCTGGATCAATGCGATCAGTGACAGGACCCAGACTCCTCCCAGCGTTACCTCCACACGCCAGAATATGTTTGGGGGCACCCTTGGCAACCCCATCATCAAAGACAAACTCTTTAACTTTGCCTCGGTGGAAATCTGGAAGGTTGGGAACCCCACCAATTACAGGACTCAAGTCCCGACCGCGCTCCAGCTTAACGGCGACTTTTCAAAGACTTATGCCCCTAACGGGAGTATCGCCACTATCTACAACCCGTATTCGACCACCTTTAATCCCACAACGGGTCTTTACTCAAGGACGCCCTTCACGAACAATATGGTTCCGCAGTCGATGTGGGACCCTGTTTCAGCGGGAATTCTGAAGAACTTCTGGCCCGCCAATGGACCGGGTACCGATATCACCGGGGCGAATAACTTCCAGACCAGTTACCTGGACCGGTGGACATATTACAACTGGTCCGACCGCGTGGACTGGAGCATCAACTCGAAAATGAAAGCATTCGGCCGGATGAGTGCTTACCACACCACCGACATCCAGTCAAACGTGACGCCTAACAATTCCCCGTTGTACACGCCCACGGGCACCTTCAGGACCGCCAAGCAGCTCATGGGTGAGGTGGTCTGGACCCTGAGCCCGACGACGGTCTTAACTATGCACGGCGATTTTGACAACGTGGTTGACGCCTACACCTCGACCCCCATGGGAGGGAATGGATGGGCCGATATCTGGCCGAGCAATCCCTGGTACCAGTCGGCTCAAGAAGCCTCCGCGGGATTCCCTATTTACTACCCGGACCTGACGATCGGGGGGAATAACTTCGGAGGGAGAGGATTCTACTGGGACCAGCGTCCCAATGGAGAAGCCCTCAGCGCCGATGTTGCGCACCAGATGGGATCTCACTACCTCAAGGCAGGCGTCGAATGGCGGCGCACTGGTGGCCCGGTTTACGTGTCAAATACCACCGTTTTCAATTTCGATTCGTCGATCACTGCCAACTCGCCGATAAGCCCTGACCCTAACACAGGAAACGCCATCGCAACTTTCCTGTTGGGTGGGCTCCAGAACGACACCTCTGTGATCTCTGGTCCTGTTCCTGTGCCGATCGACCAGTACTGGGGCATGTATTTCCAGGACGACTGGCGCGTGAGCCGCAAGATCACCATACAATTAGGTTTGCGTAATGAGTATGAGACGGCATGGTACGATGCCGCCCACACTCTTTCAAAAGGTCTCGACCTGTCGGCGCCGATTCCCGCCATGCAGGCGACTCCTCCGAATATGCCGACGGCAGCTACGGCGATCGCCGGCAATAGCTACTGGCACTATACCGGGCAGTGGGATTGGACGACGGCTGCCAGCCCTGGCATGTGGAATGCTCCCAAGCTGGCCCTGGCCCCACGCGCAGGCATCGCCTACCGGATTGACAAGAACGATGTCCTCCGCGCCGGCTACGCCCGCTATGTGATTCCTTCAGAAATGAATTTTACTTCGGCTCCGGTGGCTGGATTTGAGGACATCAACTTTCTCGAGCCGCCCTATTTCGGGATGACGGGTTACCAGTACGTTCTTGGGCTCAATAATGGCGTACCTCAAGCAACTTTATCAAACCCGTTTCCAACTACGACATTCACGCAGGCCAATGGCGCCCCGGTTTCAGGAAATCCACTTGTTCCAGTTCTGGGTACGAGTTTCGGGTCGAACGTAGGCCGCGGGGGTGAGAATCTGCTCTGGTATCCTCAGAACTTCCAGAAAGCCTATAATGACCGCTTTGACGTCAATTTCCAGCGTCAGATACCCGGCCACATGATGGTGTCCTTCACTTACTTCCTCAACCTGGGACACCAGCACTACACGAAGCAGTTGAATGCCGTCAATCCGGCTTGGAACGTACAATACCAGGGCGCTCTTAGCCAAAACGTGGCCAACCCCTTCTATCACTACCTCAACACGACCTTAATGCCAGGTCCGTTATTCAACACGCAAAATGTCCCGTTGAGTTCACTCCTGGTGCCGTATCCTCAATACGGGCCACTGTTCGAAATCGGGGTATGCTGCAACCTGGAGCATTACAACCAATTTCAACTGCAGGTATCGCGGCCCTTTACGCATGGGCTTACGTTCTTGGCTGGTTATGTTTACACCAACGCGTCGAGCCAGTATAACTACTTCAACGATAAGACGTACTACGACAACACGTTCCTGTGGCAGAAGAGCAACCAGCCGACGCAGCGTTTTGTGGGATCGGCAAGTTATCAGCTTCCCTTTGGCAAGGGCCAGACATTCCTGAATTCGTCGTCCAAGTTTGTGGATGCGATTGCAGGTGGATGGATGATAACTCCGGTGTTTACCTATATCGGGGGCGACTACCCAAGATGGGGCAGCCAGCCCACCACTAACTACCAGGGCAATGACAATGCGATTCAAGTCAGCAACCCCTGCCAAAATGTACCGTCGGGTTACTATTTCAACCCCAACGCGTTCCAACCAATACCGTCGGGCACTTATGTGCTGCGGTCAAACCCCATACAGTTCGGTTGTATAAAAGGACCGGCGTTCTGGGAGCTTGATGCAAGCTTGACCAAGGACTTCCAGATCTTCGAGCGGTTCCACGGACAACTGAAAATGACGGCGTATAATGCCACCAACCACCTGAACCTTGGTGACCCGAACACCTCCGTCGGTTCTGGGAACTTCGGTCGGGCGTTGTTCCAAGGTGCTCCTGGTGGCACTTTCGGTGCTCAGACCGCGTCAGAGGCCACCTTTGGCCGGCAGGTTGAGCTTGGATTCAAGATCACCTGGTAAGTATGTTGCCGGCACCGCTTCTCCGTGTGTTCGGATTGCTTATGTGGTATATATAGTGTCCGAATTTCGACGGTAGCAGCGGTTGCCCGGCTGATAGGCGTCGGTTAGTGGGTCTGCTAGGGTTCCAGCCGCCAGCTGAGTTTCATCCGGACGGCGGCTGGAGCCGACGCATTTCGAATGATGGCTTCGCGAGGTGCTGTATCGGTACCGAATGCGAAGCCATCAATTCTTCAGTACCGTGTCCACCTTAGGATTGCTTGTCCGCTCGCTGGAGTGAGAGAGCGTGTGTCAGTCGGCCATTCGAACTATGCCGATGACACAAACCGAGGTCAGGGACAGTGGGACGGATTTTCTCGATTATGACAATGGCGACTGGCCCGGTGCTGTAACCCCCTCAGACGCAAGCCAATCTACCCGCAGGACCTCAATGGCCACCGGACGGAGATTTTCGACGTTCGTCCAAGCACTGGCTGGGCGAGTGTTGGCGCGTGGGAGCATTCGGACCTTTTGCGAAAAATGGGGCGAAAGCTGAACAAGATTTTCTGCATGGTGCGCTCGATACATTAATCATGGATTCTCCTTAACTGCCGCTCACAGCTGCCGATACCCGTCTTTGATTCCGTAAAACAGGGGCCCCAGATTGAGCGGAAAGTCCGTCGGCTTGCCGCGCCCGACGGTTTGGCTGAACTGGTCTGACAGATCCAGGGTTCTTCTGCTCATGCCCCCCTCCTTTACATTGCCATCGAAGAACTGGCTCCAGCTTTCTCCTGCAATCATCTTCTCCGTATCCTCATCAAACCCACTCGAGGACTGGTGACAGCGCAGTGACCATCTCCACATGGATATGTG
>JBJKQK010000264.1:0-7761 GCA_046705285.1 Terriglobia bacterium | reverse complement strand
GTCGAAAGAGCTTCTGCGCATGTTTCCCTTGACAGGCATCGAGGGACGCCGCTCGAAGGAGCCACCGCCCCACGCAGGGCTGCGGGTGGGAATTCATCGATGAGAGCCTCAAGCACTCCCGAACGTCTCGGTCAATTGAGCAAAGTGGCTTCTTCGGTCCGCTGTAGGTTGTCGACTTGGCTCGGACCATGTTTTCGTGGTGAATCCCGGCCCTCGATGAAAACGCGAAAGGTCGCGATCTTCGCAATTGCATGGACGGAATCTTCTTGCAGGCGTACAACACGCATTTTCGCTGTTTCGACCAGATTCAGGAACTCCTTCGCCGCGTGGGAAGAGGCGTCAGCAGGGTGGCAAGGTAGCCTTTGAATTTGAAGAAACGAACCTCAGAGTGTTTGAAGCCGAAATTATGATTTTCCGTGACCAGCTTGCCCTTCAATTGTCCGTGGCCCATAGCGCGGACCGACGATTGTGAGGCTCGCAGCTCTTACCCCGGATCAACATAAAACCTGCAGACCGCAAATGCGGCGGTTTGCGATACCATGCTCCAGAACCTGGCAGTGGGGACACCGCCGCTACAAAAGCGCCGGGGCGCGGCATCCGGTATAACGGTTAAGAACGGGCTCACGATTTCTCCGCTGGTGGTGCACCTGACCTGCTCCTTGGAATGCTCGTGGGGGTGGCTGACCGAACGATTATGAAGTCGGGTATGGACAACGTAGCTACCTGATATGCAATGGCGGAAAAAAGCGGCAGGAATTAGGGGTTAGGGATTGGAAGCTGGAGATTTAGAGAGATTGGTGGGATCTGGGGTTAAGTCTCTGGGGGTAGACATTTCGGATTAGGCAGGTATTGGAGGTGTAGCGGCAGCTTGCCTGCTGGGGACGCGGGTTCCATCTTCTGTGCAAAAAATGCGAAAAAGGCAACTATTCTTCGCACCTCCGCATCTCTGATGCAAGCTTGCTGGGGGCATGCCTTCCGTGTTGTGTCTTCGGCTGTTCAGAAGCCTACGACACAAAGTCAGTGTCATATCTGCCAGCACTGCGATCAAGACCAAAGCTGCATTACCGCAAAAAAGGGTTGCGCGAACATTTCAAATGGATAGCCAAGTCACTTCTCAAGGTTGTGACTTTGAGTTTCATTTAAGGAGGGAGATATGCGAAGGTTTCTGGTTACAATGGCGTTGCTGGCGATTTCGACCAGCGTTTGTGTTGGACTAGCAAAGGCCCAGACGTCAGGCAACTCCGCCGTCCCCATTTTGACATGGAGCACCATGGCCCCTGTCACTGGTCCCTACGTAGGAACCGCCAACCCGATTCGAGGCGTCCCCGGCGGAGGACTCCCATGGACGATTTCCACTGCCAGTGGAACGCTCATGAGCAACGGGGCCCTGAAAATACGCGTGACAGGGCTGGTGTTAGCTTCGGGTGGGGCTGCGGGAACGAATCCAATCCCTTTCTTCAAAGGCGCCGTGAGTTGCAGGAGCATTAATGGCACCGGCGTGGCCGACACGGTTAACTTGCTGACGGACTCCTTTCCAGCTGATTCCATGGGCAACTCGATCATCAATGCAAAGGTGAATCTTCCAAGCCCCTGCCTGGCGCCTGTCGTCTTCGTGACTTCGCCAACGGGCGCCTGGTTTGCCGTAACAGGGCACTGAAGACTGCTGTTAAGAACTGGCCACGGACAGCGATTTGCTGTCCGTGGGCCTTTTGGCCCAGAAACAGCCCACAGTCTGACCACCATTACTGTGGCTGCCCGCTTTAGTTTTTTGATTGACAGTCACGGCGGTCTGGGGTTATAGAATAGTAACTAGCCGAGCGGAGGGGATACGGCGGTCTGTGGAGGACATCATGCCACCCTTAGCCTGGACCCCTGAAGTTGCTTCCCCGAAACACCCTTTGATCCCTCAGCGACGAATTCTCTTAGTCGATAGAGAGGCCTGCGATCGCGAACAGTACGCCCAACATCTCCGTAAGCGGGGATTCTCCGTTTGTGTCTGCTCCACTTATGAAGAAGGCAAGCGCTGTTTGGAACGCGAGAGTTACGACCTGGTAATCGTCGACCAAGGAGGCCCGGCATTTGAAGGCAGAGTCATCGCGGCGCGCTCGGTGCTAAAGGACCGGAAGGTACCTGTGCTCGTGATAACCCGGCACCATGATATGGCCTCCTATGTAGAAGCGATGCAGTTGGGAGCTGCTGACTACCTGGAGAAGCCCATACCCCCCAACGATTTCCTATGGGCGGTAGATACTCACTTGCCAACTGGTTGGGTTAAGGCGAATCTAGCGAGTTAGCGCGCCGCTTGAAATATAACGACAGCGGCCTGCGCTACTCCGTTCATGATTCCTCCGCTGGCGGTCCATCCATCGTGACTCCTTGCAAGGTGCGCGGCCACGGATAACCGCGATATAAATATGAAGACTGTTTGCACCCCCGGTCTTCGAAATGCAAGCAGAGAAACAGGGATCAGGGGCTAGGAATGACAAATCATAAGTTATTGGTGAAATAAGCAGTTACTGGCCGTTGGCGGCTGCTGATGGGTTATGAATAGGTTGCAGGTGAAGGGCGAGGGCAATGTTTTGGGCAAATTGGGGGTTTTTCAGATCGCAAATCTTTCAATCGCAAGCAGGTGCGACCTTTGTGGCCTGGGCCTAAGACTCGATCCCCCTAAACCTGTCGTGGGAACCCAGCGCAAACGAAAAGACCGCGTCGGAACAATGGTGTAATGGTTTTCGCTGAATCCCGTTTTGAATAGCAAGGCGGTTTTCAGCGCGATTACCTTGCCGATTGAACCACGAGGATAGTGAACAACCTGTTTCAGGACGAAACGCAGCCCTCGCGCTGCAAGCTGAGATCGCGTGAGGGTTCCGGCAATGCGGGGCATGATGTGCTCCTCCAGTACTGCTCCGTCCGGAAAACGGACAGCCTCTCTGCTATCGTCAACGTAAACACCTACAGACACGGAAAATTGATGGGCCGCGTCCATAATCAGGGTGGCCCGCCTCTTGCCACTTTCCATCGCCTCCAGTAGTAGGCTGCGGATAGCCTCGACGGCATCAACAGGGTCCGGGTTCGCGTAAGAGGTACTGCGCAGTCTTCCGCCAGACATGCTGTCCATTTCGACGTTGCCAGCGAGCTCCAGCTCTTTCGGAGTCTCCTGGCCCACGGCGATCAGGTGCTTGGCCTTGCGGACCTGCTCGCTCGCCCAGGTCTCGGATTGCATGCTTTACACTCGGCGAGTTCAGAGGATGCTGCATGCCGGCGTAGTGGATTCATAACAAAAATTTGTAGGTTTGTTATAGATGTTGTGGATAGGTCGAGTGTAAAAAAGGAGCCCCTGGTGTAGCATGGGTTGATCTTTAGCCATTAGGGGTGGTGATATATCTGAAAGGTGCACAACGTATGAGGTCATGCCGCTTGTTGGTAAGCGTAAGAACTAGCGTCGTCGCCCTTAGTTGAGGAGATGTTCATCTGCCGTGAGTACCCCAGGTAGGCTTGGAATGTTTGGATACCGATCATGATATTTGCAACAGGATTGAGCTTCCCCGAAGGACCGCTGTTGCTGCCAGACAGGACCCGGTTGGCTGTTGAAGGTGGTTCCGACCGAGGTGTTTTGCGACATCAGCGAACGAACACAAGTTGGAGCAAATGTATTGAGCTGGCATATGCGAATTGATATGGTTATGCACGTGGCAGGCATTGCGGACTCTGTCCCCTTCTTGGACGCGGGCGAAGACCTGTGGAGTAGAACGCTGGACATCAACCTGAAGGGCGCGTTCTTGCTTGCGCGGGCTGTGTTGCCTTCAATGGTAAAACGTCGCAGCGGGTGCCTGGTTTTTATGGGTTCGACCAATTGTTGGGACGCGGAAGCAGGATTAGCGCATTATAATTGTTCCAAGGCCGGTGTGTTTTTGCTTGCGAAGACGGTGGCGCGAGAATTTGGCCCCTACGGTATTCGCTCCAATGCGGTGGGGCCGGGGTTTATTCGAACTCGGCTGACAGAACCCCTTCTGAAAAATCGGAAATACATGAGAAGGTACCTTGGCCTGATTCCACTCGGGCGGATCGGCACACCAGGGGATGTCGCCGGGGCAGCGACTTTCTTAGCTTCCAATGATGTTGGATACATCAACGGTGTTCTTTTGTTTGTCGACGGTGGTCGCCTGGCGTGAAGAACGGTCGTGTGGCACCGAATGGGCGAGATGCACCCTTTAGTTCAAAGTGTTTAAATGCCCTGTGACGGGAGAAAGCGAATGGCGATGAAAAAGTTCATTAACCGGCCGGAAGACGTTGTAAAAGAGCTGCTTGAGGGGTACACATCGGCATATCCGGATAAAGTGAAGCTCGCCGGTAGCGATTTAGTGGTCCGCGTGATACCCAAGGCGATGGGAAAGGTCGGCATAGCAACTCTAGGGGGCAGTGGTCATGAACCGGGCCTCAGTGGGTTTGTTGGACAAGGCATGCTGGATGTGAGCGTCCCGGGGGAAATATTCGCGGCACCAGCTGCGTCCAGATGCCTTGAAGCGATCAAAATTTGTGATCGGGGGGCCGGGATTCTACTCGTTGTGCTGAACCACGCCGGCGACATATTAACGGCGAACATCACCATGGAAATGGCTAAAAAAGAAGGGCTAAATGTGAGGCAAATCGTCACACACGAAGACATCTCCTCTGGCCCACCTGAAAAGCCTGAAGAGCGCCGTGGCCTCGTGGGATTTCTTCCCGTCTACAAGGTAGCAGGTGCCGCCGCTGAGGAAGGATGGGCGCTGAAAGAAGTTTGTGAGGTAGCAGAACGAATGGAACGCAATATGCGGACGCTGGCCGTGGCGGTGAAGGCGGCAACTCATCCGGCCACAGGAGAGGCAGCATTCACGATGGGAGATGACGAGATGGAAATCGGCATGGGCCAGCATGGAGAAGCAGGAACGGGGCGCATAAAACTGAAGACGGCGGATGAAACTGCGGAACTGATGTTGGGGCAATTGGTCGACGACCTGGGTGTTGTCGCCGGTGAGGAACTGCTGGTAATTCTTAACGGGGCCGGAGCAACCACTCTAATGGAATTATTTATAGTTTTTCGCCGTGTGAACCAGATTCTAAAGTCCCGCGGTATTAAAATTGTACGTAGTCTTGTCGGGGAATACATCACCACGCAGGAGCAAGCTGGCTTTCAGATGCACATTGCCCGGATGGACCCCGAACTTCTGAGACTGTGGGACAGCCCGTGCAATACCCCATACCTGACAGTTTCGTAGTTGGTAGGAATACATGGCCGAATGTGTTCGTAGTGACGATCTCATTTTGATGCTGGAAGGCGCTGTCAAGAAAGTGCAATGCGAACACACCACCCTCTCTCAGCTTGATGCTGCCGCTGGGGATGGAGACCACGGCACGACGATGCTTCGCGCTGCAAATCAGATCGCTGATGTCATTGCAGAGAAGAAAGCGGAGAGTCT
Source organism: Terriglobia bacterium (assembly GCA_046705285.1). Classification (GTDB taxonomy): domain Bacteria; phylum Acidobacteriota; class Terriglobia; order UBA7540; family UBA7540; genus SCRD01. The sequence goes on along the minus strand of JBJKQK010000264.1, from coordinate 2,305 downwards.
TGGATCACTGTTCGAGAGCGTTGCATGGGTTTTCCTTAGACTCGACGGCGGTGCTACCGGTCCCTTATTCGGAACATGGTTCATGGGAATGTCGGTAGAGGCCGGCGCCAGGCAGGAATTACATAGGAAGGACTTTTACGAAGTGTTTGAAGCGGGTCTGACTGCCCTCAGGAAACAGACCAAAGCTCAACCTGGAGATAAGACGTTGCTCGACGCTCTTGTTCCGGCTGTAACAGCATTGCAGTCCGAGGCAAACGCTGGGAAAACTTTTGCCGAGATGCTCTCCGCAGCTGCAACGGCAGCGACGAATGGAGCTCGTTCTACAAGGGACTTTGTCGCACACTTCGGCAGGTCAAAAAACCTAGGAGAAAGGACGCTCGGAACTGATGATCCTGGAGCAACCACGGTGGCCCTGTTGTTTCAAGGTTTCCATTCGGCCTTCGTCGAAAGCAAAGAAGACCACGATAAGAGCGAAAACTGAATAATGGGCGCAAAGAGGATCGAACATAATGTAAATGCCGAGGCCTTTGCTCATCTCAGGCTAATTTAAGATGCACGGGACGAAACATCTAACAAGGGGGAAACGATGCTCAAAAAGGCCGAAAACGAAATCGTCTGTATCGCGCAATTCACAGCGAAGGAAGGCAAGGAGGACGAACTGCTTCAAGCTTTACATGTTTTGATTGAGCCTACGCACAAGGAGGAGGGCTACATTCGATACGAACTGAACCAAAAGATTGAGGACCCGCGAGTGATCGTGTTTGTAGAGAAGTTCAGATCTCAGAAGGCTTTTGACTTCCACTGCAACACTCCGTACATCAAGAACTTCTTCGACCATGTTGCGACTCCCCTCGTAGAGTCCTTTGAGGTTACCCTATGCAAGGAGATTCTGCCCTGAAGGTGGGTGCATTCTGTTTGCATTTAAGAATCACACAATAATCAAGAAGAAGGTGGAGTGACCCCGATGACGCAACGGAGACTTTTCGATATTGAAACCCCAGCGCTCTTAGCTGACTTGGAGATTGTCGAGCACAACCTCGCCACAATGGCGAATTTCTTTAAGGATAAAAGATCGAAGCTTCGTCCACACTTTAAGAATCACCGTGTCCTCCAATTGGCGTCTCGGCAGATGGATGCTGGGGCGATTGGGATGACTTGTTCTCGCCTCGGACAGGCGGAAGCACTCGTACACCATGGTATTCGAAATGTGTTGATTGCGAACGAAGTCGCGGGCGAAACGATGCTGGTACGCTTTGCCGAACTGTCCAAACTAGCCCCCGTGATCGTTGCTATCGATAATCCCTCAGTCGTAGCTGATATGGCTAGGGTGTCCCGAAACATGAAGGTGCCGCTGAATGTTGTCGTCGACGTGGACTTGGGGTTGAAGCGCTGCGGGGTGCGGTCCTGCGAAGAAGCTTTAGATTTGGCGAAAGCGGCCATAAACAGTGGTTTGGGCATACGTGGGTTGATGGGATATGAAGGTCATCTTCAACCGTTACCACCCGGACCCGAGAAAGTAAAACTTGTTGAGGCAGCCGTAGGAAAGCTGCTCAGGGCCAAAGAAGCAGTTGAGAGAGGAGGGATTCCAGTAGAAATCGTAAGCTGTGGAGGAACGGGAGATTACTCAATCGCAGGGAAGTTTGCTGGCGTTACGGAGATACAGGCTGGGTCCTTCCTGTTAATGGATACATGGTACGCGCCCTACGCGCCCGATTTCGCGGTCGCTCTAAGCATTCTTGCGACTGCAATCAGTGTTACGCCGGGAGAACGGATCGTTCTCGACGCTGGGGTTAAAGCGATAAGCGGTGAGAGGGGGCTTCCTTTTGTGAAAGGACATGGAGGACTTCGCGTCAAAGCCCTGCATGCTGAGCACGCTTTGATTGACATTGAGGACCCGTCTGTCAACATACAGGTGGGTGATAAGGTCGAACTGGCCGCCCACTATCACGATGGTACTGTAAACCTTCATCGGCAGATGTACGGTGTAAGAAATGGTCTTGTGTGCGAAGTCCTCGAAATTGAACATTGAGACTGAGCTGCTCCCCGATTTAGGTCCAATCATAATACTTTGATTCGCACCACTCAGCGTTACGTTCATCCTGCTGAGAAAACTCTGGAAGACGGCCTGGCTCGATTAGGTGGGCACAAAATTGGGCACACTTAAAAGCAGCTTACCGCTCGGTAGGTTTTCAGTGGCTGCAATCGATTGCAAAATTGGAAGCTATGGTGGACCTGGAGGGGTTCGAACCCTCGACCTCATGACTGCCAGTCATGCGCGCTCCCAACTGCGCCACAGGCCCAAGCC
>JBJKQK010000263.1:0-10399 GCA_046705285.1 Terriglobia bacterium | reverse complement strand
CGGGGATTCTGCGGATCTTCCTCCAGTTTCTGCCGCAACATCCAGACGTGGGCATCAACAGTGCGGGTGAGCGTCGCTCCGTCATAACCCCACACCTCACGAAGGAGTTCCTCGCGTGAAAGCGTTGTACTCTGCTGTTGAATGAAGTATGCGAGCAACTCGAATTCCCGTGCCGACAACTCGACGGGTTTCCCCTCGCGTCGCACCGCGGTGCGGCGGAAGTCGACCGTCACGGAGCCAAACTGAAAGGCCGAGTCTCGGCTGTTCTGTTGAAGCAAAGAGGCTCTCCGCAGCAGTGCTCCAACGCGCGCCAGCAGTTCAGAAGGCTCGAAGGGCTTTGCCAGATAGTCATCGGCGCCAAGCTTCAAACCGGAAACCCTGTCCTCAACCTGGCCGCGCGCCGTCAGCATAATGATCGGCGTGTGAACGGAACGGCGCCGCAGAGTGCGGCAGATTTCAAAACCGTCTTTATGGGGCAACATGACATCCAGCACAATCACGTTGTGCCCCCCTTCCGAAGCAAGATCGAGGGCTTCCTGACCGTCCTGAACGCTCTCCACCTCGTATCCTTTGCTCGTCAGAAGATCGGTGAGCGTCAGCACCAGGGCAGCGTCATCTTCCACCAGCAGCAACCTGGGCTGGATGATAGGTCTTCGCTTCATGTTTCCCTGTGCTTTCACCTGCAACAATTCCAGTTGAGCAACACGCCTTCTAAACAGCTTTCCGCTGCGGCTCTGACATGGCTGGAAGATGGAGAGTGAAGCACGACCCTTTCCCCTTCGTGCTCGCGACGTCCACCCGGCCGCCATGGGCTTCGATGTGGCGCCGCACGATGCTGAGCCCCAGCCCAGCTCCCGGCACCGTCGAGGCCAGTACCCGCCGCCCGCGATAGAACGGCTCAAAGAGGTGCGGCAGATCGCCAGGATCGATGCCCGGACCATGATCTTCAACCGAAATCTGAACTTCAGCAGGTTCTGCTTCCGGTACAGGCACAGCCGCCACGCGAAGCCATTTCTCCGCACCGCCATATTTGATGGCATTTGCGATCAGGTTCCTCATCGCGCTCTCCACCGCCGGCGCTTCAGCCAACACGGGCGGCAAGTTCTCAGCGACTTTTTTCTCGACCCGCCAACCGCCATCACGGAAAGCCGGCTCATATTCAGCAAGCGCCCGATCGATAATTCCCGAAATCTGGGTCGGAATAAGCTCATAGCGTTTGCCGCCGGACTGGATGCCGGCATAGTTCAGCACCTGCTCAATCATGCCCGCAAGCCGCCGCGCCTCATTCTGCACCAGCGTTCCGTATTCCTGAACGCGGTTCGGCTTCCGGACAACTCCGCTGGCAAGATTGAAGCCGGCGGATTGAATGGCAGCAAGGGGAGTGCGAAACTCGTGTGAAACCCCCGCGACAAATTCCACCTCTCGCCGCGCAAGCTCCCGCGCTCGATGTGTGGTAATTACCAGCAAGCCCATGCTAAAAGCCAGCAGGAAAAGGACGCCAAAGCCCAGAGCGAGATTCCGGTTCCGTGTCCGGGCGACCAGCGCATCGATCGAGCCTGCCTTGTTCTTGGCTACCAGAACCCAGGCGTTTGCATCCGGGAAACGCCGCCGGAAAAAGTCCCTCCGCGGACCCATTCCTGGAGTGTTCGGGCGAACGACGGGAATGGAAATGCTCCTCTCATCGCCTACCTCGGCGCGATGGGTAAGCCGCCATGCGCGGGCGCGAAACATTGCGCCAAGCTCACCGCGGGAAGCAAACAGCAGCGCGTGACCATCTGGTGATGCAAATGACGATCCTGTTAAATCCGGCTCAGAGCTGAACACGACTTCCGGAGGTTCCCCTCTCAGAACGGCGACTCGATAATTTGCCAGTCCCGCTCCGCCGAAGCTTCTTTCGGCCAGCTGCGGCAACAAGTGCTGTTTGAGATAGCTGAGGTTAAGTTCCAGGAAGCACCAGCCGTGAAGTCGACCGGGAAGCAGCGCTCGTGCCACCTGGACGGGAAGCGGCTTGCCGTGCGGCTGCGGGGGTGGAGGCACCCCTTCCTCACGCTCTGTGAATATTTCCATCGGTGGCCCCAGACCCACTGGTCCACGAGTGTCGCGCCAGGGACCCACCACGGAACCATGGCCGCCGAATTCCATCAAAGGAACCACAACCGCCGGACGGTTCCCTTCCATCGCAAACGGGAACCCGCTCGCGCGGTAAAGAATAACGCGTCCCGCCTCGCGATTCCCGATGCTTTCAACCTGCGGGCGAAACATCTTCAGAGATTGCGGCCAAGGCTCCGGCTTGAACTTGCCACTCAGGGCATCGAGCGTTCGGAACTGCACTTTTCCGTCAGCATTGGTAGTCGCCACGCTGAGCCCGGACACCAGTGCAGCGTTGGCATCATTCCTCCGCCACTGCGAATAGAAGTCCGCGAGATACTCGTCAAGCGCCGTCGTTGTGGTTGCCCGTGGAAGGGGGCGGAAGCTCGCGCGGATTTCCAGAAGAGGCGCAATGAACTCTCCCCGGAAGCTCCGCATCGCAGCGTTCAGAAATTCCACTTGCTGCTCGCGGTCCGCAATGCTCGCCCGATTGATCCAGCGGTAGAGCAGCCCCGCAGCCAGCAAAAGTCCCACGGCGAACACCCCAATCAGCAGCAGCGGGAAATTCGATTTGGACAACTTCCATCGCATTCAGTTGAATTATATACCGCAGAAAGTCGGCCGGACCTCGTTCCGTTCACGGCTAAACCGAACTTTACACGAATTTTACATCTTTCTCTTTAAAAGACTTTACGCCGGCTTAGCGGCGTCTCGTGGAATCATCTGCCACCCAGCGCAGTCAGACACTGCCTGCCGTGGGGCGGCTTGATGAACCGGCTTCATCAACGGAGGCAGGATTACCCTTGCCGAACCGTCGACCGACGCCGTGGCAACCCGCTGATCCAAAGTCGGGACGAGTCTCGTAAGCCTCCCTGAGAATCTCTGGTTGACCAATAAATAATGCACTCAGGAGGCAGCGGGTGGGATTCCAAACCTATATTCCTGGCCAAAGGAGGTTGTTGCCGCCAAGCTCGCCCGGGGTGTCGGGCGAGAGGCATTTATGTTTCTTATCCGTAGGTTGGGAGAGCGGGTGGACCAGGCGGCGGTCGAGCAGACCCCAAAGTGAAGAAGGGTGCCCGGCGATCATCGAGCGCGGGAGGTCATGCAATTGCTCGGTCCGTATAGGCTTGATGCGATCTTGTGAGGTTGGAAATCTGGTGAGAGGGTGAAGGTTCCTTCAGAAAACGGCTGGGGAGTGGGGGTATGGAGGGTCCTCACAGGGAGGATTTCTGAACTTCTAAGGACAGCCAGGTAAGGCTTGAAGAGGGCATTGGGGAGCTTGAACAGGCTCCAAGACCCAAGACAACGAATTCCTTCGTCCGTGCGCGTAAAGGATCAGAAGTCCCTGCATCGATCCGGGTGTTCAGGTCTGGGTCACTGAAACCGATATCCGGCAATGTCAAGTCTCTGAGGTTCCAAGCTTCGTTGCCGAGTCAGATCATTTCACCTATGACCTTTGATCGTGGAACTGAAGCATGATCAGGTCGACTCGCCGTCTCACACCGAATTTGGCCAGCAGGTTTGACACATGGAACTTGGCTGTACGCTCGGAGATGTTAAGCCTCTTGGCAATCTCTTTATTCGAAAGGTTTTCAAGCAGGCACTCGAGGACTTCACGCTCCCGCGGGCTCAGGCGGCGTGGACGCGCCTTTACATAGCGCCGCTTGGCACTGTGCACAACTAAGTCCATGAACCGAAAGAGTAATTGGCGCTCTACCCAGAACCCTCCCTCGGCCACCGTCTTGATGGCTTCCTGCAAGTGCTTTGATGCCTGAGAATAATTAAGCAGACCCTTGGCTCCCAGTTCCAGGAGCGGGAAGGCATTGGCATCTGTGAATTTTTCGGAGAGTACGACAACACGAGAATTGGAGAAGCGGTTCACCAGGGTCCCTACCAGGACAGCCGCAAAGGGATCGTGACCGTCAACAACATAGACCGTGGCGTTGGGGATGGCCAGACGATTCACATCCTCAAAATAGAGTTGCCGCAGCCGAAAAGCCTTCACTGTAAAGTGCGACTTGGAAAGCTTCCGGGTGAACTCCTCCAGAAGCAGAGGATGAGTGGATAGCAGGCAGACCACCAACCGCTCATCCACGCGCGCCTTCCGATCCATAGCCCAGCCTCACAAACGATTGTCTGCCGCCGGTATCAGTCCTTCAGCAGGCTGAACTCCAAGCATATGCGCTGACGGAAAGGCCCCAACGGCGTTGACTATCAATACTAAGCCTCGAAACGACATATGCAAATGAAATGTATTGATTACGCGCACACAGCGCAGTTTTGGACGAAGATTTGCCGATCAATCAGAGGCCAAGACGCTACGACAAGTCCATTCCTGGATGTTGTGATCAAGCACCGGCTGTGATGGAACTGCGTGGGATGCTGTTAATTCCCTATGAAATCAACCTCCGAGTACTTCCGTTAATAATTATCCCCCTTTTTGGATTTCGCCGTCACAGGGTTTCGAAGCTGCCCCACCGAACCTGCCTGTCCCCTGTTCATAAGAAATCCTGACCCTCTTCTAGTCTTTCGTACAGTTGTCGTTATGGTGTTCGGCTTAGTAGTCTTATTCACAGCAGTTGACCAAGTTGTATGAGCAAGCACCATGGTGCTCTGCAGGACGAAGGATCTTGAAGCAGGTGGTCGTTTGCGTCGTGTGTAGAAGCTAAATCATGTGCCAACTGTACGAATCGAAGTTGGTTTTGTTCGGGACCTGTGCGACGACTTTTTTCATGGTTTCCGCACACTGTATTGGGAGAAATGGGACGATGACAGGCGGACTCGAAAGCTCTCGTTGCGTCACCGTTTTTCAATGTAAGTTTTAAACCAATCCGCAATTGGAAAGGAAGGCCGGCACCAGGAAGAACATCCTACTTGTCGCAAGAGGCCGCTAGCGCATCGCCAATCACGCAAGAGGCAACCTGCTGTGCTTCCAATACGGGAAGCGCGTGCAGGCATTCCGTGCATTGATGCCAGCCAGAAGTGAAATACTGAGATCCGATTGCTCTGCTGGAACAGAGCCGGACAGTAATAGCCGGGGAGGGCAACATATAGCGCATTGAGTCATTTCGAGGGGGGAGACCCGATGCTCCAGTCAAGTCTTTTCTTTGTGCACGAAGGGAGCATTCCCAATGTGGTTCGAATGGCCGAACTCGGGCAAAATCCCCCATCTTTCACTTTCTATCATCTTCTTCATCCTTACCTGTTGCGTCGCATCCTTCGGCAAGATACGAAGTTACAAAACGAACGGCTCCCCAAGCTCACAGCTTGCGATCAGCAGCGTCGAACCCAACACCGGCCCGACTGCCGGGGGAACCACTGTGACGATCGTAGGGGCTGGATTCTGGCACTCCACTTCGGTGTCGTTCGGTGGAGTTGCATCACCTGCTGTCACATTCGTCAGTTCAACGGAACTACAGGCGACGACCCCCGCACGTGCAGGCGGAACAGTGGCTGTAACCGTAACAGGCTGGCACAATCAGTCGGCGACGCTTGCGGGCGCATTTACGTATTCTGCCGCAACCTCGACGGCTCTCACCGTCTCCGCTATCTCACCGTCGCAAGGCCCAACTGATGGGGGAACAACTGTCAGCATTGCAGGAACAGGATTTCAAACAGGGGCAACAGTCGCATTTGGAGGCGTTCAGTCAACCGCTGTCAGCATGGCAAGTTCGACCCAGATTAATGCGGTTTCACCGCCCGGGAGTTCAGGAACTGTCGCCGTAACCGTAACCGAATCCAGTTCTCAGTCGGCTTCACTCCCGTCAGCATTCACATACACTTCGGGACCTTCTGTCAGTTCCGTATCTCCCCAAACCGGGCCGGTGACCGGCGGCACAACTGTAACGATCATGGGAAGTGGATTCCAGAGTGGAGCGAGCGTGGCATTCGGAGGCCTCGCCGCAACGTCCGTCATGTTTGTGAGCTCTTCTGAGATTCAAGCCGTCACGCCGGTTTCACAGGCCGGAACTGTTTCTGTTTCCGTTGCCAACCAGGGCTCCCAAACAGGGACTCTGGCGTCGGCATTCACTTTTTATCATACGGTAAGCATCGCATGGACGGGGAGCACCTCCTCAGTCGCAGGCTATAACGTTTACCGGAGTTCCACTTCTGGCGGTTCGTATGCCAAGATAAATTCCTCTTTGGTCTCCGGTACATCATTCATCGACGATAATGTGCAAGCGGGCCACACCTACTTCTACGTGACTACCGCCGTCAGCAGCAACAACGTCGAATCCGTGTATTCAAACCAGGCCGAGGCGACTGTCCCATCACCTTGAGTGCGCAACTGCCTGCCGTAGATAGAGGAGAAAACAAGAAGTGATTGAAGGAGTGGCGTAACTAAACAGACGAAGAGCGCCAACAAATGATCAGGGAAACGCAAGCTGGCCGTCCCAATGATGGCCTGTCCAGGCTTCTGTGCCACAATGTCGAGCCAGTTTCAGCTCCCTCAGGAGAAATGCTATGAAACCACGCGCACTCGGAAGAAAATCTCTCGTGTGCCTCGTCATTCTGCTCGTCGCAGCCATCCCAATGTTTTTTGGGGCCTGCGGCAGTGGGATGATCACTCCCGCCACCGGGGCAAGGCAAAATTCGAAGGTGACTGTCAGTTCAATAGTGCCGAATTCAGGGCCCTTGGCAGGAGGAACAGTGGTTGTGATCAACGGCTCGAATTTCTCGTCCGCCACCAGTAACATTCCTCCCACGGTCACTTTCGGAGGGGTAGCGGCAACTCAAGTTTCCATCATCAATCCTTTACAGGTGAAGGCAATCACTCCGGCCCACATCGCTGGTGCAGTTACTGTCCAAGTGACAGCCCCTGGCGGAACCAGCGCAGACCTCACCAACGCTTTTACCTATGGCACAACGACTTTCTCTGTCAGCAGCGTCTCGCCAATATCCGGACCCGCCGACGGGGGGACCACTATGACTATAACCGGCGCCAATTTTCAATCGGGCGCGTCCGTAACCATAGGGGGGCTCGCTGCAAGTTCGGTTACGGTGAGTAGCTCCACCACCATCCAGGCAACAACGCCTCCCCACAGCTCGGGTTCGGTATCCGTGACCGTGACTAACACTGACGGCCAATCGGCTACACTGTCCTCAGGTTTCACTTTTCACAGTGTCGATTTGACATGGAGCGCACCCAATTCCAGCCCCGTCTCGATTACTGGTTACAACATCTACCGCGCGTTGTCATCGGGAGGACCTTTTGGCAGAGTTAATGGACTCTCGCCAGTAAGCAGTACCTCTTACAGCGACGGGACTGTTCTGGGAGCTACAACGTATTTCTACGAGGTCAAGTCTGTGGATTCAAGCGGAACGGAAAGTGCCCCCGAAGGTCCAGTCCCAGTAACGACAGGGCCCTGAAATTCCCCATTCGGCCAGTTGCCTTCCCACGGGCCTTCGGCTGCGAACTTCCATCATGGCAGTTATGAAATGAGGAAGAAATTACAAGGATGTCAGAGACGGGCTTACGGCAATATTCCATCTCCTCCAACTGCGGCCCATGCCTTCAGACTGCTGAGTTCTCAGCAGCGGACGATTTTCTCCCGGTATTTCGTGACATCACGCGTAGCGTTGCGGGTATCAATTACCAGCCGCGCGTGGCAAGCCACAAACTCGTAATCAAAAGAGGAATGGTCTGTAGCAATGAGCACGGCATCATACCGAGAAAGGGTTTCGGCACTAAGTTCTATTGAATCCAGTTGAAAGTTGTACCGTCGCATCTGCCCCAGGTGCGGAAAGTACGGATCGTGATAGTCGACACACGCCCCGCGTGAATGCAGGAGTTGGATAATCGCCAATGCGGGGGATTCCCGCAGGTCGTCGACATCCTTCTTGTAACTGACCCCCAGAACCAGGATCCGAGCGTTGTTCAGGCACTGCCCCCGGCGGTTGAGGGCTTCCGCGGTGGACGCCAGGACATGTTCGGGCATCGAAGTATTAATCTCTCCTGCCAGCTCAATGAACCGAGTCGGGAATTCGTACTCGTGCGCTTTCCATGTCAGATAAAAGGGATCGATAGGGATGCAATGGCCGCCCAAACCAGGCCCCGGATAGAAGGCGGAGAAACCAAAAGGTTTTGTCTTGGCAGCGTCGATGATTTCCCAAATGTCCAGGCCCATCCGCATGCAAAGCAGCTTCAGTTCATTGACAAGCGCAATGTTCACGCACCGATAAGTATTTTCAAGAATTTTTGTCATCTCTGCGGCTCTGGATGAACTCACCAGGATTGTCTGCTCGAAAGCTGTCTCATAGAGGGTTCGTGTCGCGAGCACACTGAGGGCGTTGACTCCCCCGATCACCTTGGGCACCTGGTAGGTCTTGAACTGTTTGTTGCCCGGGTCCTCCCGCTCGGGAGAGAATGCCAAAAGGAAATCCGCCTGGACGCCGTCCTCAGTCGTGTCCCGGTTCGCCTCGACAGAATAATCCGATGTCGGGCAGTGCAGCCCCGACCTTTCAAGGATCGGCAACACGACTTCCTCGGTGGTGCCCGGGTACGTGGTGCTTTCCAGAACAACGAGCTGTCCACGGCACAGATAGTTGCTGATCGATTCCGCCGTAGCACGGATATAGGAAAGGTCTGGTTCCCGATGGTCATCGAGAGGAGTTGGAACACAGATGATAATTGCATCCATACCACTCAACTGCGCGAAGTCAGTCGTCGGCAGGAGCTGATTTTTCTGGATCTGTTCGACAATTTCGGATTGAGGGATATGTTTAATGTAGCTTTCACCCCGGCGGAGTGAGTCGATTTTGACCGAATCAATGTCGAACCCCGTGGTTTGAAAGCCTTTCCTGGCAAAGAGAAGAGCGATGGGCAGCCCCACATACCCCATTCCAATCACTCCGACTCGTGCCGTCCTCTCCTGAACCCGGTTCTGGAACCGCGTCAGAACATCATTTTGTACATCAATACTCTTTGCTAACAATGTTGAAGACACCATGTTCATCCTCCTGGTAGATACCCCTTCTTAACCGGCGTTGCCGACGACAGCCAAGCTTTCGTATGGTGTGGCAAGAAACCGGTGGTTCGATGTTGGAATTATTGCGAGTTGTAAGATTAAAGCACTTCTATCTTCGGTGGCCGGGCTCTGGGAGTCAGTTCAGGCCGATCCCAAATTCCGAGGAACGGACGCGGGGGAGCTATCTGGGAACGCTTGAAATAAGGCAGAAACATTCCTGTAACTTATGTTCAGGCTAGGCCTCCGAAACGCGATGGCTGCGACGTAACCGAATGTCGGTAAAAAGGAACGAACAATCCAATCTGAGGAAGCTTCCATCGGGTCTGCTTCCTGTGCAGAATACGAAAGCCAGGGTTCCCTCAGGAACGCATCCCGAATGGCATGACCGTTCTCCAAACCATTACCAATCGCCTTGAGAAGAGCTTCCTTCCGGGTCCAAAGGTTAAAGAAACGCGCGGACTGGCGTTCCTTGGGCAAGGCAAACAAGTTGTCGGCCTCGCTTTGAGAGAAGAATTCCAGCGCGAGCCTCTGACAATGCGGAACCGGCCGAATGTATTCCACGTCCACTCCGATCGGGCGGTCGCGCGTGACAGCGAAAAGGGCCACATCCCCGGAATGAGACAGATCAAAATGAATAGCAGCTCCATGGGAGTTCCTTCGAAGTTCCAGTTTCCCGTGCTCTCCGATCGTGAAATGCAAGTCCGAAGGAGATTGTTGTACGTAACCGCCCAGCAAGGTCCGAAGCATTCCACGGCTGATGATGTGATTATTCTTATTGCGCAGAAAGCGGAATCGCCCTGCTCTCTCCCTCTCACGGGACGACAGGGCGGCCTGGAATGCAGGTACGTCTGAGTCAAAATCGCGCAAATTTGCCCACCAGACGTGCAGTTCACCGGTATTGATATGCTGTGTGATCATGGCGAGTGGCGGCTGACATGCAGCCGATGTTTAGGAACTTTCCTTATTGGCGAACCCGAACGTAGAGTCCACCCTAGCCGGAGGGCTTAGCCACTGCATCAGAACGCCGTTCTTTTGCAGGCCAGCCTGGCTCGATCATCTCCGCAACTGCCAAGAAGTGGTCTGCTGGAGGCCAGCATCTCTCGAGTCGCAATTCTTGTAGATTGGCGAGCCGCTCAGACAGTGTTGTCGTGGTATCATCCGGCCGCGGTAAGATTCATGGGCAGGTAATCAGAATGCGTAAACAAGCCGATCATGTTCCAGACGCGCGTATGCGATTCTGGCGCGCTCCTTGCCTTCTCCGGCAATCTCCCACGCTTTGCCACTCCTGACCAGCCTCATCTGATTTCTCTGCCGCCACCAGTCATTCATTTCCGCCGGCAGGG
>JBJKQK010000262.1:0-5353 GCA_046705285.1 Terriglobia bacterium | reverse complement strand
TCAACCAAAGCTCGAACTCTGTCGATGCAGCTTTCGTCGTCCGGCTCGCGGAAATCCACCGTGCCGCTGATTTGCGAGTGCACTTTCGCGCCACCCAGTTCTTCAGCCGAACTCTTCTGCCCAATGGCCGCCTGCACCAGTGCCGGCCCGGCAAGAAAGAGTCCGCTGCCCTCTGTCATCAAAATGTGGTCACACATCACGGGCAGATAAGCGCCACCCGCCACGCACATGCCCATGATGGCCGTAATCTGCGGAATGCTCATGGCGCTCATCACGGCGTTGTGGCGAAACACGCGGCCAAAATCATCGGTGTCGGGAAAAACGTCCTCCTGCAGCGGCAGAAAAATCCCCGCCGAATCCACCAGGTAAATTGTAGGAATCCGATTGTCGATGGCGATCTGCTGTGCGCGCAGAACCTTCTTGGCCGTCATGGGAAAGAATGCGCCGGCTTTTACCGTGGCGTCGTTGGCAACCATCATTACCAGCCGCTCGTGAACACGCCCCAGCCCGGTGATCACGCCGGCCGCAGGAGCACCGCCCCATTCCTCGTACATCTCGAAGGCGGCGTAGATGCCCAGTTCGAAGAAGTCACTTCCGGGATCGATCAGCCGGGCGATGCGCTCGCGCGCCGTCAGCCGGCCTTTCTTATGCTGTGATGAAATAGCCTTTTTGCCCCCGCCTTCGCGGATGACCTCCTCCTGGTTGAGGATTTCGCCCGTCAGGTCCTTCATTCGGTGGGTGTTTGCCTGGAACTCCGGCGAGTCTCGATTCACTCGGCTTTCAATCACTGGCCGTGACAAGGAAATAGCCTTTCTATGGAGTACAGGAAGGGCATCACGCGGCCAGCTTCACGTGGCTGCGGATGAAATCCACAATCTCCTGCGTCGAGGCGCCCGGCTGAAACACCGCCCCAACTCCTGCTTCTTTAAGCTTCGGGATATCTTCATCGGGAACGATGCCACCCACAATCACCAGGACATCCTGCATGCCTGCGTCGCGCAGCAGTTGGCAGATGCGAGGAATGATGGTGTTGTGAGCGCCGGAAAGGATCGAGATGCCGACTACGTCCACGTCCTCCTGGACTGCGGCGCTCGAAATCTGCTCCGGAGTCTGGCGGAGCCCGGTGTAAATCACTTCCATGCCGGCATCGCGCAGTGCCCGAGCCACGATTTTGGCTCCCCGGTCGTGCCCGTCGAGCCCCGGCTTGGCAACAATTACGCGTATTCGTCGATCAGGCATGATTCAAAGGTCCATTCTACCGGAACGCCGGCTCCTCGTAGGTCCCGAAAACCTTGCGCAGCACATCGCACATTTCGCCCAGCGTGACGTAAGCCCGCACACATTCCAGGATGTAAGGCATCAGGTTCCGGTCGGTTCCCGCTGCGCTGCCCAGCGCTTCAAGCGTGGACTGCGCATGCGCGCCGTCGCGTTTCTCTTTCAGCTTGGCCAAATTTTCGCGCTGGCGCGGGGCAATGCTTTCGTCGATCACCAGAATGTCAACGGGCCGCTCCTCTTCCGCAACGAATTCGTTCACGCCCACAATAATTTTGTCCTTGCACTCCACGGCCCGCTGGTAAGCGTATGCGGATTCATGAACCTCCCTCTGCGGAAATCCTTTTTCGATGGCGGCTACCATGCCGCCTAGTGAATCGATCTTATCGAAGTATTCGTAGCAGGCGTGCTCGGTATCGAGAGTCAATTTCTCGAGGAAGTAAGAACCGCCCAGCGGGTCGGCCACATCGCCCACGCCGCTCTCGTGCGCGATCACCTGCTGCGTGCGCAATGCCAGTGTCGCGGCGTGTTCGGTCGGCAGCGCCCAGGCCTCGTCGAGCGAGTTGGTATGGAGTGACTGCGTTCCGCCCAGCACGCCCGCGAGTGCCTGGATGGCGGTTCGCACCACGTTGTTGTAAGGCTGCTGCGCGGTCAGCGAGCACCCCGCCGTCTGGGTATGGAACCGGCACAGCCACGAGCGCGGATTCTTTGCCCCGTAGCGGTTACGCATCACCGTTGCCCAGATCTTGCGAGCCGCGCGGAACTTGGCGATCTCCTCAAAAAGGTCGTTGTGCGAATTGAAAAAGAAGCTGAGCCGCGGCGCAAAATCGTCCACGTCCAGGCCCGCCAGCCGCACCCAGTCCACGTATTCAATGCCGTCGCGCAGGGTAAAGGCCAGTTCCTGCACGGCCGTCGAGCCCGCCTCACGAATGTGATAGCCGCTGATGGAAATCGGGTTCCAGCGTGGCGTCTCCTTTGCGCTGAACATGATGGAATCCACCACGAGGCGCATCGAGGGCGCCGGCGGAAAGATGTATTCCTTCTGCGCGATGTATTCCTTCAGAATGTCGTTCTGGATGGTGCCCGAAATGTGCTTCCTGTCGGCGCCGTTCTTCTCCGCCGCCACCAAATACATGGCCCAGATCATCGCCGCTGGCGAATTGATCGTCATGGAAGTGGTCACGCGCTCAAGCGGCAACCCTGCGAGCAGCGTCTCCATGTCCGCCAGCGATGAGACCGCAACCCCGCACTTGCCCACTTCGCCCTCGGCCAGCGGGTGGTCGGAATCATAACCCATCAGGGTGGGCAGATCGAAGGCGATGGAGAGCCCCGTCTGGCCCTGCTTCAACAGGTAGTGCAGACGCTGGTTGGTGTCTTCCGGGCTGCCAAAGCCGGAGAACTGCCGCATTGTCCAGGGCTTGCCGCGGTACATCGTGCGGTGGATGCCGCGCGTGTAAGGGAATTCGCCCGGATCGGCCAGGTCGCGCGGGTAGCTGAAATCTTTGAGGTCCTCTTCGGTGTAAAGCGGTTCAACCGGAACGCCCGAAAGCGTGGTGAATCTGTCCTGGCGCTCTCTCGGCGTCACGGCCTTCCGTTCGTCCGGTTTTGGCGCTTTTCCCATGGTTCCTGGCCGCTATTTCTGCGCCTATCTTATTCTGGCGACAGAGACAAAGTCAAACCACGGGGTCTGGAGGCAATCGATTGCAGCGACTGCCTGACAGAACCGCGAATGGCCACTTGTGCCTCACTGTTCCGCAGGTGTTTGTCGTCCAGGCCCTTCGAAGAGACTATGTGCCCCAGGAAGCCTCGATTTCCTCCAGTGTTCTACCTTTAGTTTCGGGAACTTTGCGATAGGAAAAGTAAAGAGCCGCTATCGAAGCCACTCCGTAAACCCAAAAAGCCCCGCGCGCCCCAAGCACTCCAATCAGGCTGAGGAACGTAGCGCTTGCGAGAAAATCGAAAATCCAGATCGTGACAGTGGCGAGCGACATTGCCTGGCCGCGGATGGTGGTTGGGTAGATTTCCGAGATCAGCAACCAGAAGATCGGCCCCAGTCCAATGGCAAACGAGGCTAGATAAACGAGAACGTCAATCAGGATGGCGACTCTCGCAACGTGGGCCACGCCAAAAAGGTAGCCCAAGTATAAGAGACTGGCAGCCATCAGGGCAATTCCCAAGAGCAGCAGCGGACGGCGGCCCACGCGATCCAGCAGGAAAAGGGATACGATTGTGAAAACCAGGTTTACACCGCCAACCAGCACTGTTGCCAGGATCGCGCTTGACGCACTATGAAAGCCCCCCATCTGCAGGATGATGGGCGTGTAGTAGACGATCGCGTTAACGCCGGTAATCTGCTGAAAGACTGCGAGCCCTACGCCGACGACGAGTGCCTTGCGAAAGCGGGGAGAAAACAGGTCGCCGAACCGGAGACGGTCAACTTCGGTGATCTCCTCAAGCTCTGCCATATGCTGGCGCGCACCTGCCGGATCCTCAACGCGGTTGAGGATTTGTAACGCAGCATCGAATCGTCCCTGAGACGCCAGCCAGCGCGGACTTTCGGGCAGGAAGATGAAAGCAACCAGGAGTACGAGTGACGGGGCGACGGCACTGATGAACATCCCTCGCCAATTGCCGCTTCGAGAGAAGAGATAGTCCACGTAATACGCCACCAGAATGCCGGTGACGATGGCAAGCTGGTTCAGCGTGACCAAAGCCCCGCGAATTCTGGGAGGCGCGATTTCGGCGATGTAGAGCGGCGTGATCATTGAAGCCACTCCCACGGCGAAACCCACAAAGAATCGTGCCGCTACAAAACTTCCGAGCCCGTTGGCCATGCCGGTTAACACCGCAAACAACCCGAAGATAACGGCGTCCACCAGCAGCACAGGTCTGCGGCCGAAACGGTCTGCAAAGTAACCCGCCACCGCAGCTCCCAACGCTGCACCCAACAAGACCGCACTGACCGCAACTTCCGTTTCAAATGCAGAAAGGTGAAATAACTGCCTCACGAACAGGATGGCGCCGGAAATGACAGCAGTGTCATATCCGAACAGCAGTCCTCCCACGGCTGCAGCTACAGCGATGACCAGGCCGTACGCTGTTCCGGCTCGGTGAATCGTGCCGCTGGCATCCTGCGTGCGGGGATTTATGCCCATATCGCTCTCGGTCCCTTCCTTTCGCAATCCTTGCTGAACCGAAGTCGGTCCTGCACAAGCGAGCAAAACGCTAAAGCAAACAGGAGAAAATTTGACTGCTCCATCGGGGTGATATGCCCGAGTCATGGTACGACTGGAAGAGACAGTCTAATCCAACTCTTGAGGTGGGAGCACAATTCTTCGACATTCAGCAAAAATCGCAGGGGGAGTGCTTTATCCCCGCTGCATATGGTGCATCGAAGCGATCACGCCTGGCTTATGGTGGACGCTTTCCGTGGGTCTCTGCCGCGCATCATTGCGTCGGGAAATGCCCTCAACAAAGGGCTTTGGTTTTGCTCACCGGGATGATACCCTCTACCCGTGAATTCGCCAGTTTGGTGTCGACGCTTTGTCCTTTTAACTCGATGCGGCCAGTGGGCTGACCTTGCCGTTACAAATCGACCTGGCGGATAGCGCCTTAGAAATAGAGGTTCATTTTCTGTTTCCCTGAAGTGTGGTAAGTGATTGGGGGTGCATGAACAGCGGGTGGAAGCGTTGGCTTCAACCCTTTTGCACGCCTGCATGGCACTTGATTTGAATGTCGCCCTGGCAGAAGTTGAGGGAGAAATGTGCTCAGCCAAACACAGAAATGATCTGTGTTTATTTTCTGCCTGGATGGAAAATGATGTTTACCGCGAGAAATTCTCTCATTCTGAAAGCCGTTTTGTTGCTCCTTGCATTTGGTCTGCTCGGCACTTCTGGATGTGCACAGAAAGGAAGCCGGCCATGGATGAACAAGTCTTTGACGCCTGATGAACGGGCTGACCTTCTTGTGAAGCGAATGACGCTGGACGAGAAGCTTCAGCTTGTTCACGGTCTTCCAAGCATGGTTTCCGCAAAATCCAAGCGAGCCCGCGGTACACTCGGCGGCGACGGATACGTGCCGG
>JBJKQK010000261.1:0-38194 GCA_046705285.1 Terriglobia bacterium | reverse complement strand
AAATACTTGCCTTCCTCCGGCCCCACATCTCAGCCCCGCTTGTGCCGGCCGACAGTTCCTTCGATACCGCGGATGCAGAAAATTCCGCCTCCTGATTGAGGAAAACAAGGACTTTCCGGACTTCCATTTTCCCAGCCGCGCTTTACCGCACTCTAACCTAGATTGGTCACCGGAAGAGTCGAAACCAGTCTAGGTGCTGTGAAATCATTTCAAGCTATTGGCGAGTCGGAACTACACTCTTGATCAAGACTGAGTCGCTTCCCCTCGACAATGCGTTTCTCCAACCCCGTGAGCACCTTTTCCATGCGCGCCAAGAAACCACTGTGAATCGCTTGCACCTTCTCCTTGGCCTGTCGTGCTGCAGAACGACACGGGATGCAGGTCTCCTCGCCTTGTTCCGTCCGCACCTCCTCCCAACGTCCTTCCAATAACTGCGCCTCAAACTGCTTCAATTTCGAGCGTGGCGTGCCCACCAGGTATTGTCCACCGTTACGGCGCAGGCTCGCCAAGTTCACTTCACTGATGATGCCGCAGTCGGACACCCACGCCCGTCGCCCTCGTCCATCCTTGCGCTCCACCATCCGCAGCATCACTCCCACCGTGGCCACATCGGCACGAGTCTCTTCGAAGTTCTGGTAACTGAGCGGGAAGCCTATCACGTTCACCATGGGGCCAATCACCACCCGCTTCAAGTCCGGCTGGTGATCTCGCGGGCAGCCGCGCCCCATCATGGGAACTTTCCCGGCTGCGCCTTCCACGTAACTGCTCGTCAATCGTAGAGCAGCGCGTCGAACTCGGCCTGAAACAATTCGCCGTAGCGAGCGGAGAGATCCCTCTCCAGTTTCGTCTTGCGCGGCAACAGGCGCCCCAGGCATCGGCACAGAGACGTATCGTTGATCTTGCCTCCCTCGATCCCCAGCGGGTCGTCGAGTGCCGTAGAAGGGTACCAGCGCTCTTCAATCGACAACCCGCTGCCCGGCACCCACGGTCGTTGATCGCCAAAAGCCCGGCGACACGAAAGGCCCTCCGAAAAATAGCCAAGAAGTTGCTGAGTGGCTGAAGTGTTACGAACAGGTGCTCACGCCAACAGGCCCTTCACGCTAAGTTATTGAAAAGGTGGTACGCCCGGAGGGATTCGAACCCCCGACCCCTTGCTTCGTAGGCAAGTGCTCTATCCAGCTGAGCTACGGGCGCGCGTATTAATTATAAACCACTTGGCTTCTCGGCTTCCATGGTGGATTCCGGCCATTGTTGGGGAAATTGCCGGACCCTGAGTGTCACCGGATTTCCCAAACCACCGTCATTGGTAACGTAACCACGTCGCCCTCGTTGAAGGTCGGAGGCTCTTCCTCTTCCCGCGCCTCTGCATGCGGCCTGAACTGAACTGTTTGCGAGACGGACATATTTCTCCAGCTTGTCAACCGCGGCGGCCCTTATGCTCTTTGAGCACGTGAATATACTTCATGGTGGTGCTCACGCTGGCGTGCCTGAGCTGCGCAGCCAGCTTCCTCAAGCCCACGCCCGCTCGCACGGACCGCGAAGCAAACGTGTGCCTGAAATCATAAGGTACAACGGGCGCAGCGGTAAAGTGCTTTTCAATTGCCCCCTCATGCGCTTCCGCAGCAGCGATAGCCCCTCAGTTCAAAATCTTGGTGGTAGAAGCGGCCGCGCTTGAAAACAGTCATCGACGCTACGTCTCCTTGTCATCTGGCGGTGGACAATCCGGGCAGGCCCCGCGAGCAAGCTGGCCAGGATTATCCCGGCCATCCGGACCGGCGAAGAGGGTTACGGTCGCCTGATGGTTGCACGGGAAATTAATGGTGCGGCGTTCCGCTGTGCGACCTCCAAAGTGACAAAAAGACGCCATGGTTCGCATGCTGGGCCCCCGAGGATGTGGCGTCGGTCTACCCATGACCGCAACTCCAATTGAGCAACCAGACCCCCTTTGAACAGAACCGGCAGCCAGCAAAAGCCATCATGGTCCTCAGGCGGCGTCGGATAGATGTTTCGTGCAACTTGCCGCCGCTTTATGGCGGAACAAAAATCAGGACCGACAATAACTTTGTGCCGTGGCGGAGCCGATGACCTTATAGATGCACTGCCAGGCTAAAGGCCCTGAAATTCGCGGGATTCAGACTATCTAAGTACCTTGACGCGGTATAGGACGACCCCATGTGAGGGAACAACAGCACTGATGGTGCCGCCTGTTTTCTCCTTTTTGCCTGTCCATAGGTTCTTTGCGGAATAGCCGTGCTCACTTCCGGGGAGACCCACGGCAGATGCCTCGATGGAGACTTTCTCCGCAGTCCCGCCGGTGTTGAACAAACCAACAATTCCGTCTCCGTTCGGTTGCATCTTGGCGAACACCTGCCGGTTGCCGGCATCGAGAACCCTTTTAGCAGCGATTGAATCCTGGTCAACCGCGAGGACCTCTTTGTTTTTAAGGTATTTCAGATCCAGTGGGTCGAGGTGCGTAAGGTCGACGCCGAGGATCAGGGGCGCCGATCCAAGGGCCCACAAGCTCAACTGAGTTTGACGCTCGGCTGGAGTAAGCCCGTCGTTCGAGCCATTCCCTACCTCGATGGAGTCGTAGTCATTGAATCCCCCCGGGTGAGCGTAAGGCTGCCACTCGGCCACAAGGTTGAAGCGTTTCTCAACATGTGCCCAGTCGGTCAGCGGGTAACTGCTACCGTGCTTCTCGCAGCTATAGCATTCGATGTCGGGCGCGAATTCCCATTGATTAGCGTACTTCATCAATGTTGGGGCGATGGCCTTTGTAAAGCTTCCCTCGGTGACGTCGAGGACCATAGGCCGGCCGCTTTGCCGTATGGCATTCGACCAGGCCTTAATGTCAGGAACGTTGCGGTTTGTAACGCCGTCGAGTTTGACGTAATCGACGCCCCATTTCGCCAGCATGTCTGCCCATGAATTGATGAATGCCTGTGCTCCGGGCTTGTTATAGTTAATCCCGACCATGCCGCCGCAGTTGTAGTTGTTCTCCTTGACAGAAGGTTCCGCAATCTGGTCAGCCGTGTACTGTGTGCCTTCAATCGGCGTGTTCTTGCTGACTGCCTGCTTGGAAATACCTGGTGTAACGTATATCCCGAACTTCATCCCGAGACTGTGGACGTAGTCGGCGACGACCTTCATGCCATTGATCTCTCCCTGGGGAGGGAATCTCAACGAATTTGTCACCCAGCGGCCGTAAGGCCCAACGTTGGGACCCTGAGGGCCCTGACACACGTACCAAAAGTCGTCGAGGTTTACGTATTTGTAACCGAGTTTGTGTAAGCCGGATTTCTTCAGTGCGCGTGCTTGAGCTTTAATCTTTGCTGCCGTGGGGTCCTTGCGGAGGAAGCTCCAACTGCTCCAGCCTAGAACGGGTTTGCGCTCTGAGCCATTATTTTCTGCCCTAGCGTTCTGCAGGCCGCCCAGGCCTGCCAACAACACGATTACCAGTGCAGCCGCGGAGGTATGTTTCAATTTCATAAAAGTCATTCCTTTCTGCCTCGTCACCCAAATTGGTGAGTAGTTTCAGCTCCTGGAAGCTGGTAGCGCGCAGTTGCGCTCGTCCAGCGTACCACTCTGCGATTCGTTTCTTTAAGATTAGAAGCCGCAGAGTTCAACGACAACTTCGCTCGAACTTGCTTTCTCACAACACAACCGGGGAGGATCTCCATAAGAGGTGATCTCGCCGGCACAAGGAGAGCCGCCCGGCTGCACGGATATGTCAGAGGGCCGAGTGGTCAAGATTCAATGCTAGAAACTGAAACTCAAAAAGACGTTGACCTCACGATTTGCCGACTGGTTCCCAAAGAATCCGCTCGCCAATGAAATGGATTGCCCAAAGAGCTTCGACTGAACGTTCCCAACGGGTGTCCCCAGATTGACCTTGTTGAATATGTTGTGCGCCATCACGCCAATCTCAACCTGATAATGCCGGTCTTCAGCATTGTTGTGATGGAAGAATCCACCACCCCCGCTGCCGAGTCCTCGTCCTCCAAGTCCGTGGCCGTGGGGATGGAAATGTCCGCCGAAACCGCCACCCGATGTCTCCTTGCCAAAACCGAAGGTCTTGGCGAGGCGAAGATTCATTGCGAACTGGCCAGGCCCGACAAGATAGTTGATAGGCACAACGGGTTGTCCATAAGCAGGGTCGTAGTTAAAGATCCCCAGCCGAGTCGACACACACGTTGCACAGAGGGTTGATGATAGCGCGGGCCGGTTGTTAAAGAGCCCGTCCCCGGCCAAATCCTGCCCGACAGTGATGTTATAGGGGTGGCCAGACGTTGCCACCAGGAAAGGACTGAGGCTGAATCCGTATGGCAAGCTGAAAGAGCCGCCCACAAAGAAGCGGTTTCGGACGGCCCACGGCGCCGGCCCGTAATCCAAGGCCAGGTTGTACTGGTCCATGGGAAAGCCGTTGGCATTGGTATTGGAGTAGCTCAGCGTGTAATAACCAAACAGGGAGAGAAACGCTCCCGCGTTGACATTGAAGTTTGCGATCAACTGGTTTTCATTGTAGAGGCCGGAGTTCTCATATTGGTAGATGTTGCCCACATCGCCAAAAGGTCGCACTCCGCTCGTCGGAACCGCTGGGTTGAAGGTACCTGGAAGGGGTGCGTTGATATCCCGAGTGAGGAGTTGGTGGACCCCATGCGTTGTGATGTAAGTGACCGACGTCCTGATATCCCTGGTTATTTCCCGCTCAAGTCCGATGGCAGCCTCAACAACGTATGGAGACGAATAGTTCGGGGCAATCTGATAAATGGTCGGGATGGATGAGGATGTGTTCAGTGTGTTGAGGGGCGGAACATAAGGCGGGAAGAAATCGGGTGAGTTTATATAGTACTGTTGCTGGTTGATGCCATTTAATTGCTCCGCCTTGAGAATGTCACTCACGTCAAACAGGTCGTAAAAAATGCCGGCTCCTGCTCGCAAAACGGTCTTGGGGCCCTTTGGACCTCCGCCGATGCCCCAGGCAAAACCCATGCGGGGCGCCAGATCGAAGTGATCGTGGATGTGATTCTGTCCCTCCACGCGCAAGCCAAGAGTAAGAGAAACATTGGGGCGCATGCGCCACGTGTCTTCTGCAAAAAGCGCGTAGTCTATCCTGTTAACCGCAGCGGCCGGATTCCCGCCCGTGATCGAGAACTGGCTGGCACCGCCGCCGTCTGCCAGGATTTGAGCGGTCGACAACCCCGTGGCGAGTCCTTGTTCTGTAATCGCGTAAGCGTCCATGGTAGGGAATGTGTAAGTGCCGTTGTAACCGCCAGTCGTGTTGACAGTCTCATCGATATCCCGTATGCGCCCGCCATAGGTTAAGCTGTTTTTGGCCAGGGTCATAGCGGTCAAACTGCGCAGTTCGTAATGGTCCACCGTGTCAAGGTAAGTGCCGGAGGTGGCGCCACCTCCGGTGAAGTTGCCAATAACGTTGATCGTTGGGTCCAGGCTTAGCGGGGTTTCAGTGCTCGAGGAGTGCCGGAATTGAAAGGCATTCTGCGTGACGGTCCGATCGCTGATCACCTGCGTGTCGTTGAGTTGGACGACGTTTTCCACATCCGAGTCATCATATGCCACTGACGGAAGTAACAGTTTCCCGATGCCCGCGTTTGTGTTGGACATTGACCACCGCCGAAACTGAACGGACAAGACATTGTTGTTGCTCAGTTCCAGGTCGACACGCGGGCTGATCATCATTCGCGAAGAGGGACTGGGAACCGCTTCGCTGAATGGAATTTCAGGAGGCGCTGTCCCGCCGATCGTATAGTTGGGATTCAGGATTTGACTATCCACTATGGAACTGCTGTTCGTATTCATGTGAAACAGATTGAAAAAGAAGGATGCCTTCTTGGTGATGGGCCCACCGACATTGCCGGCAAAAAATTCCGAATGGTAGCCCGGTTGCTCGGTCACGAAGGGATTTCGTGAGTTGAAGGCTGAATCATTCCCAAAGCCAAAAACATGCCCGTGATACTTGGCGAACCCAGGCTTGGTGGTGATGTCAATGCGCCCATAACCCAGCCTCTGGTATTGCGCTGAGAAGGGATTCTGATTGACGCGAATTTCGAGAATGGCGGACTTGGGTGGGAGTTGGCCTCCGGAAAAACCATCGATATAAATCTGGCCGCCGTTTGGTCCTGCCGCCGGGCCTGCCAGTTCTTGAAGTTCAGACTGTAGTTCATCGGGATTGTTGGAAAGAGACTTGAGAGCCGAACCCTTCAGCACTAGTGCCCCAACATTGCTCTCAGGGCTGACGCTGAGTCGTTTGCTCTGACTCGTGACGGTAACCTGCTGCTTTTCCACTTTCAAAGTCAGTCGTGCATTCACAACTTGCGGGCGGCCGTAAGCAATCGGCACACGGGTCTTGGTGAAAGTTGAAAAGCCAAATGAACTAATTTGTATTGAGTAAATACCCGGGGCCAGGTTGCGAAAAACATAGCGTCCTTGTTCGTCTGTCTGAGCTACCTTCACTGCGTGATTTGGCCCCGTGATCGTAACGGTGGCAGCAGGGATTAGAGCACCCGAGGGGTCTGTGACCCGACCGCTCAGGCTGAGCCTGCCCGTTTGCGCAAAGAGGGCAACGGAAAAGAACATTGATACCAGCATCGCCCGGACAGGCTGTCTAAATCTCCGAATCAAGCCAATCATTATCAAGATCCTCCACAAACTCCATTTGTCCATGGGGAACGTTCTGCCGCTACGTCGGGTATCGGTCCGTTTGTGGCTCAAATCCTGAGGCGACGCCTGCAGTGTTCCTGACACGTGGCTCTGTCACTTTTCATGTCTTCGTTACTGGATCGAAGGCTCATTTCAAGACTCTTCGTCCAGATGATCAAGACGACGATACAGAGCTGAGGGTTTATCCGTGCTGCTAAAGGAACGAAAAGATCGAACGCTGGGGCCTGATCTCACTAGGGGATGGCGACTTGTCAGACGCCCAATATTGCATCCCTGCACGGAACTGCCCACCCCTCTCCGTGAGATGCTGAAACGAATGCGCGTGGAACGAAAGTTCTCGGCGGGTTGCACATAGATCGTGCAGTTTGGGATCTGTGTGGACATTCATCTCCGCGAAATACAGACCCGAACTTGCCGCCAGAACTACAAGTCATAAATCAGTTCTGTCCCAATGTCGGTTTTGAAAAATCCTGTAAGTGCAAGGGGAGCAGCGAGTTAGTTCCGAAAAGGAGCAAAATCGATCTGAATTTGCCGGGTGGCGCTCGCTTTGGATTTTCTGCCGTCGCGCGGGGCTGGAGGCCAGTTTCGAGCTTCGTATCCCTCGGTCTGTTCCAATCGTTCGCATGGAGCGTCGCTGAGCGCCTCGGGAGCAACGCCACCCAAACCTTCTCAGCTACGCTGATCGCAGGGTCGAAAAACCTGGTCGAGTAAGCCGCGGCATGCAGAAGTTAAGGCACTCAATGTCGCGAACCCTCACATTCCAGATTCTTGAAGGTTTTTCATGACCTTTCGAGGGCCGGAATCCCTAAATTACAGACATTCAAAACCAATTTCTCCGCCCCTCGCCTGGTCTCATGCCGCTTCAGAGCAGGGCTAATCCGAGGCGTCTTTGCTCCAGCCAAAGCTGTCTGGAGAGCCGTCGGGATGCACGAACCAGTGTATTGCCTTCCTGCTGCAGCCCCGGCCTTGAGCGAAGCTGGAGATTTTGCCCCTCGCCAAAAAGAGTGGGTTTTGTTGAAAAAGTGGCCCGATGAGGAAGGGACAGGATTTTCGAAAGATTTGGAAGAAGTCACCCGGAGTGTCCGGTGCTTCGGGTCTTCCACTTTCTTGGTCGGACTGCCACATTGTCGGTCTGGCGTGTACCGTTAGTTCAGTTTGATTTCAAGTTCAATTATTGATTGGGTTGCGCTTCATTCGACGTGGCCATATAGTCATATCTCGCTCACGGACGGCAGAGGTTCGGGGCAAGCGCGATGAGAAATCAGGTGTACGGACCGGCGCATTAGATTCTGGAGTACTAAAGGAAGTTGCCGGCAGTCTTGGTGCGCAACATCGTGGAACTGCTCGAGGCGGGAAAAGGGCGGGTCGCCCTGCGAGAAAGATAAAGGCAAAAGGGCCCGTGGTTGTTGAGGAGGACATCCATGTCGTTTCCGAACCCAAGTTGTGGATTTGTTTTCAGGTCTATGGATAGGACCACCATAGGGAATGTTTGGCGCGGACTTGTTCTTTTGATGTTCTTTATTTCTGTGCCGGGTGCTGTATGTTTTGGTCAATCTTCTCCCACTTTCAGCAGTGTACAAGTCGGCGCCTTAGATCCGGTCGGATGGAACGGGATCGTCTTCCTTGCCCGGGCATATCATCAGCCTGTGAATTTCGCGGTGCGAGTCGGTTCACAATACGGGGGAGGCTTCCTTGATGGTCTTCAGGTGGATGACAATGTCAGCGAAGTGGGTCCACATGCTCCGAACGACTCATATTGTCGGATGGCATGGAAACAACTTCCCAAACAGGCGCAGGTCACACTTGAATGGTCGCGCGTGAACAGGACAACCGTGGTAGGCCGTCTTATCGCCAACTCCCACTTCCGGTTGGTACTGGAGACTTATTTCCCTTATTACCCCACGTGGGGAAGCCAGGGCTTCTATCATCTGGACAAGACAGACCATGCCATCCTGGGAGAAGATTTTTTCAACCAGGTGTTCGGACAGACAGCGAAGTTTGTAGTGATGGTGGACAGGCCGCTGATTGGGAGTGGAATTTACCTTCGCCGCACCGAGATAAGCGAAAGCATGCGCGGCTCCGGAAGGCTGACACCTCCATTGGCTGGCGAACCCTACAACAGAGTGGCAGGCATCGAGTTTGGCACCGGCGCCTCGGGAGCGGTTCACTTTGTTGCCGAAGTGGGGTGGAACCAGGACTTACTCCTGAAGCAGGCACACGAGTGGCTGCAAGCTGGCAGGATTGACTCCACACTGAGCAAGAAATCCAAAGCCTATGCCGAGCAGCGTCCCACGGTGACGGGATTGTTCAGTGATGCTGCGCACGCGATTGAAAACGCAATGTTCTGGAACACGGTCTATGCACAGTCTGAGAACCTGATCTTTCCAAGTATCGAACGGAGTTGGGCACACCAATGGGGCGGGTGGGCTGACGGCGAGTGGGATTGCTTTTTTGGAGCGTTGCTCACCAGTCTGGAGAGCAAAACTCAGACGGATGCGGGCGTGAAGGCAGTCCTTCTTGCGCAAACCCCGACTGGCGTTGTGCCGAATGTCTTATCCGGCATGGGATTTACACCTGACAGGTCGGAGCCGCCGGTGGGAGCCTATTGCGTGTGGAAGATTTATCAGCGATTTCATGACCGGCAACTGCTCGAGTGGGCCTATCCGCGCTTGAAGAAGTGGCATGAATGGTGGTCCGGCAACCGTGGGGACGGCCAGCCATGGCGGGATGGGAACCGCGACGGCCTGCTCGAATGGGGAAGTACCCGCGGTTCGTTTGCACCATTTGGGGGAGGCGCCGGATCTCTGCAGGATGCAAAGTTTGAAAGCGGCATGGACGACAGTCCCATGTGGGACCACGTAACCTACGACACGCACACGTACACCATGAATCTGGACGATGTGGGTCTGAACTCTCTCTATGCCTTGAGTGCGGAATGCCTTTCCAAGATGGCTCTGGTTCTGGGCAAGGAGCAGGATGCTCGGCAATTTTCCGACGAGTACACCCGGATTAAGAACCTGATGCAAGAGAAGTTGTGGAATCCGGCAGCCGGCATCTATGAGAACCGATATTGGGATGGACGCTTTTCGAAACAGATCTCTCCCACTAACTTCTATCCTCTCATCGCAGGTGTTGCAACGCCCGCGCAGGCCAAGCAGATGATCGATGAACATCTGCTGAACCCCAAGGAATTCTGGGGTAAGTATGTGATTCCAACGATTGCGCGCGACAATCCTGCCTTTGCCGATCAGTTCTACTGGCGAGGCGACATCTGGGGACCCACGAACTACCTGGTCTATGAAGGCCTCAACCGGTACCATTACGACAAGGTGGCTCTGGAATACGCGGAGAAGAACTATAAGCTGTTCATGGCCGACTGGCGACAACATCAACACTACGATGAGAACTACCTTGCCTGGGGCGGTAGTGCTGATACCAATACGCATTACACTTGGGGGACCCTGCTATGCCTGGTGGGGCTTGAGCAGTACATTGACGTGAATCCCTGGGACAACCTTCGTTTTGGGGCGCTTGACCCATCTGAGCAAGGTGAATTTCGTGGTGCGAAATGGGACGGTCACACCTATGACGTCTTTATTGGGCCAAAGGTGACCGAACTTGTGCGGGACGGTGCAACCCGTTTTCAGGCTACGAGCGGCGTAGTCGTTCGTGATTACACGGTAAAGCCGTCGGAAATTTCCTTCACAATCCATGCTGGGAAAAGGACTCGCATAACGACGGAGGAATTCGCATCCGGGGGTTTGACACTCGAAATCGACGGGAAGGAATTCGGGACACTTACCGTGGAAAACGGCAGAGCCAGCTTCAGCATCCCAGGTGGAGAGCACAAGGTTGTGTTGCAAAAGTAGATCCTCGCGATCCCTTTTCCTACGGCATAGTGCCGATTTAGTCTGGCAGAGCCCTGCCCGAACCTTATTTTACATGCCCTGTCTTTGAACCCTCTGAGGGAGGCGTTGTCTCAAGGTAGAGTTGTGCCTATTCCTGGTGTGGTAGCTCTGTTGTTCAGCACTATCAGGATGGAAACTGGAGAGGACGCCGGAAATGTGCACCGGGGCAGATGCGTATCCGCCCCGGGCTTGGTGAACACAACCAATCAGTAGCTTGGCATCGAAGGATCAACGTCGCGTGCCCAAGCCAAGACGCCGCCCTTGAGGTTGTGGATTCTTCTGAAACCAGTTTGCATCAGAAAGTCCACAGCCTTCGCGCTGCGCACCCCGGAGCGGCAGAGCACAACAATCTCGTCCGCAGTGTTCAGCTCGTGCATGCGTTTTGGAATTTCTCCGAGCGGAATCAGCTTGGCGCCGGGAATGTTGCAGATTTCGTACTCGTGCGGCTCACGAACATCGACCAGGACGAACGGCTTATTTTCGTCCATCATCTGTTTCACTTCGGTTGCTGTGACTTCTGGAACATTGGTTTCGGGTATGTGTTCTTCACCCCGTATACCGCAGAATTCTTCGTAGTCAATCAGCTTGGTGATGGTCGGATGCTCTCCACAAACCGGGCATTCTGGATTCTTGCGCAGCTTCAGCTCCCGAAACTTCAGGTGAAGCGCGTCAAAAAGGAGCAGGCGTCCGATCAGCGGTTGGCCCTTGCCTAGAATCAGCTTGATCGTCTCCAGCGCCTGGAGGGAGCCGACAATGCCAGGTAGTACACCCAGCACGCCACCTTCAGCGCAACTCGGAACCAGCCCTGGCGGAGGCGGTTCCGGATAGAGGCAGCGATAGCACGGACCTTCCTGTGCGTAAAAGACGGAAGCCTGACCTTCGAACCGGAAGATGCTTCCGTAAACATTTGGCTTGCCCAGCAGCACGCAGGCGTCGTTAACCAAGTAACGCGTGGGGAAGTTGTCCGTGCCATCGGCAACGATGTCATAGTCGCGGAAGATGTCGAGCGCGTTCTCAGAAGTGAGGCGCGTCTCGTAAGGGATGACTTCCACGTTGGGGTTGATATCGCGGATGGTGTCGCGCGCCGATTCCAGTTTGGGGCGCCCGACGTCATCCGTATCATGGATGATCTGTCGCTGCAGGTTGGTATAATCAACCACGTCAAAATCCACAATTCCCAGCGTGCCCACGCCTGCCGCAGCCAGGTAAAGAGCGAGCGGCGTGCCCAACCCTCCGGCGCCGATGCAGAGCACCTTGGCCTGCTTCAGCTTGAGCTGGCCTTCCATGGCCACTTCCGGCATGATGAGATGCCGGCTATAACGAAGGATTTCGTCATTGCTGAGTTGCTCTGTTGGAGCTGATGTTAATATTCCCATTTTCTCCTCTTTGCTTATCATTTCATTCAATTCCCAAGTGATGCAAAAGCCGCTCAATCCTGAGCCGGAATTGCAACTGCTTCTTGCTTTTGCGGAAGATTGCTTAGGTCGTGGGGTGTGAGCCCGGAACCCCGACTGGCGGGATCCAGGCTAACTACAGATGCAGCGGAACATTGAGCCGCCTGCAATGGAGGGGACGATGCTAATCACATCAGTTTCTGCCAGAGGGGTCTGGTCTTTCTGCAGGAACCGGATATCTTCATCATTGACGTAAACATTCACAAAACTGCGAAGCTTGCCGTCTTCATTGTAAAGGTGCTTACGAAGGTCGCGGTATTGCGATGTCAGGCCCGCCAAGGCCTCGCCAACGGTTTTGGCATCAATCTCCACCGACTCCTTCTTCCCCGTGTACTGCCGCAACGGGGTAGGAATAACAACTTTTACAGGCATGCATTCTCCTCGACTCATTACAACACCAAACGGTATATTATACCCCAACACGCCCCTTTTGGCTCCTATGTGCTTAGATGAATGCCAAGGGCTAAGGTTTCAACGTTTCAGGCTCAAATCGCGCCCGATCTTCCGAGAGCACCCACGAGGTCAATTCCCGCGCCGCACCCTGCTCAACCGAAAGAATAATATAAGAGTACCACGGCCAGGCATGTTCGCGGTCATAATTCGACGGTCGAGCAGGATGGTCGGGGTGGGAATGGTAATAGCCCAGAACGTCCAGTCCCCTTGCACGAGCTTCCTTTTCCACCCGCAACTGCTCCAGTGGATCAATCAGAAACCGGTTTCTTTCAGATTCGCGACCAGGATCATCGAGAGGCAGCAACTCCTGAGCCCGCGCGGAATCATGGCGGAGATTTCTGAGGGGCACCACCTCAGAAACTTCCTTCGCAGCCCCATCCGCGATCCCAAGCAGCATTCCACAGCACTCGTTCGGATATTCGCGCGCACCATGGGAGCGGATAGAGTCCAGCAACTCAGCTTTAAATTGTATCGCCATCGATTAACCACACCATGCAGAAACGCTCTCCCCCAATACGATGTCTCCATGGCCAGCCAGAATGCCAACTCTGGCCGCAGCGTCACAACAACCGGCCTTACGAGCCGGCCGACATATCATCCCAGAAGCGCTCACTGAGATATTTGTCGCCGCTGTCGGGAAGAATCGTAACAATTACACCGTGGCCCACCTGTTTTGCCACCTTAAGAGCTGCCACCACGGCCGCTCCGGCCGAAACTCCCACCAGCAAGCCCTCCTCGCGAGCCAAGCGCAGAATCATGGCATAGGCATCTTCTGTAGCAACTTCCACATCCTGGTCAGAGATTGAAGAATCATAAATGCCGGGAATAATGGAGGAGGGCATATGTTTCAATCCCTCCAGACCGTGAAATGGAGAATCCGGCTGAAAAGAAATGCAGCGAACGTCGGGATTGAATTCCTTCAGCCGCCGTGCCGTGCCCACAAAGGTTCCGCTTGTACCGAGGCCTGCGACGAAATGCGTGATTCTTCCATCGGTCTGCTCGATGATCTCCGGGCCGGTTGTTTGATAGTGTGCTCTCCAATTGGCAGGATTGTTGTACTGATTGGCATAAAAATAGGTTTCAGGCTCCCTGGCGGCAAGTTCTCGAACCGTGCGGATGGCACCGTCGGATCCCTCCAGAGGATCCGTATAAGCGATCTCCGCGCCGTAGGCGTGCAGTATGCGCTTGCGCTCAGGGCTCACGTTGGAAGGCATAAAGAGTTTCACGCGATATCCCCTGGCCGCACCAATCATCGCGTAAGCGATTCCGGTATTTCCGGAGGTCGAATCAAGGAGAATTTTCCCCGGCGTCAACGAGCCTACCCGCTCAGCTTCCAGAACGATGTTCCACGCGGCCCGGTCCTTGACTGACCCGCCCGGGTTGGCCCACTCGGCTTTCGCCAGAAGTTCCACCCGCGGGAACTCCGCCGAGACCTTCCGCAGGCGCAGCATCGGAGTGTTCCCAATCAGAGATAAAACGTCAGTTGCACGCTTCAAATCAGGCAGCAAAACCGCCTCTTTGGGTCCTAATGTCATAAAGTTAAGCCCTTCAGGATTTTAGGGGGTAGCAGCGTGAGGTGTCAACAGCGCGATCCGCGATCTGTGGAGGGAACCTGGGGATGGGCGCGACTCGTTTCGGCCATGTTGGTGGCAACCGGATTAATCGGACGATAAAGAATGTCAACCTTTACGCTATTCAAATCTTCCTCACCCAATTCGACGATACCGTCAAAACCTTCAGATCGGACAGAACCGCTCGCCCGCTTGAAAAGCTCATAGTGGTCCTGAATGACCCGCCGCCCAACGGAACACTCACGCGCACGGTCCCGCTCAAGACACTTCTCGAGAGAGATCTTAAAGAGAAAAAGCTCCGTACGGACTCGGTACTTCCGGCCCAGGTCCAGCAGAGATTTCCGTGCCCCAAAAGTGAGCGCTGTCGAATCGACAACACACAAGCGGTTAATGGAGAGACGTTGACCAATGAGAAAATTTACAAGAGCAAATGTCTGCTGATGGTAACGTTGGTCCTTTTCGTCATCGCACACCAGCCTCCGGCAAAAATCCGAGGAAATTATGTGAGTAGGCCGAAAATGCCGGACAGCAAATGTCGATTTTCCACACGCCGCTGGGCCACATAACACTATCACTGAAGGTCGAAGCACCCGAATGATCCGTTCCTCTGTCGAACCCATGGCCAACCTCGAACGGACATTCTTGCTTTATGGTTAACACTCTGACGTGGAGTTCTTCCATCTCCCCAGCATCTATCCTTATGAATTACAAAACGGCCCTAACGCCAATACTACACCTAAAATGACGGATTGCAAGATAGCCTGATTACAGGCGATCCAAGGGACACAGCAACAACTATTCGTAACGAACAAAGCCCGGGTTCAGTACGCCATGGGGATCGAATGTTTTCTTTGATTTCACCACCGCGGCCCATTGCCCGCCGTAGTGGGCCTTCCATTGCGTGGCATCAAATGAGACCCACCCGGAGAGGTATCTCTTCCCGCCCATCATCATTGCCCCCTGGCTGGCCATGTTCAGCCGCGGAAGCACTTCGTCAACAAAGCGATGAGGGACTGCTGGCAGAATGCCAAAACCCATCAGATATTCACTGGAAGGGCGCATGAACAAGGGTACAGAAGAAGCGTTGCCCAGGGCTGGCCACAGCAGGATATGCCCGCCGGCGATCGCTTGTGGGGGCAGATTCTTCAGCACTTGCCCGATATAAAGCGGGGTGGTTTGCCAAGGCAAGACACACTCCATCCAGGGATGCGCATATTCCCAGAAACCGGCGCGCTTCCAGATAGCAAACAGGGGATCAAGTCTGCCGAAGAAGTCGGTGATGTTCCCTTCTTCGGTGTGGACGTGTCTGTAAAACCTGAGCCCCGCCAGCTTGTCGTCGCCTGGAGAGTTGACTTCTCCGTCGATCTCAATCGTGGCATGGAGGGGATAGAACCACTCGGCAAACGCCTGGCGGGTACTTCCAACCTGCTTGAATCCCTGAGGACATGGAACACACCATGATTCGAGGTAGTCAAATCTCTCGTCTGACATCACCGCTTTCAGATCTTCAAGCAGAACCGGCAGGTCGTCATAAAGCAGGTAGTACGAACGAAAACGCGGCAGGTGAGATCGAATCTTCAAGCTGCCGCCCGTAATGACGCCGAACTGCCCCATGCCCGCTCGCACGGCATCGAACAGGTCCTTGTTCCGCTGATTCGAGCAATGGACAACTTCTCCCTCGCCCGTTACGACCTCGAGTTCGAGGCAGTTATCAGCCTGCGTCCCATATCGCCAGGAGGCAACTCCCAATCCGGCGGTGGAAAGCGTTCCGCCAATCGTCACGTCCAGGTTGTTCGTAAGAACAGGTGGCGACAACTGTTGACCGGAAAGATGCTGCACGAGGTCCCGCCACCTCAGGCCTGCCTGGCAAGTGACGTACCCTTTGCCCGGATCAACCTCCGCAACCGCGTTCAGCGAGGTCATGTCCAGAACAATCTGTTCAGAAAGAGATTGCCCGGTCTGGGAATGCCCTCCGCCACGCGTCGAAACCGAAAGACCGTTGCGCACAGCAAACTTGATGACGTTCGCAACGTCCGCACTCGACTCAGGCCGAACCACCGCGACCGGCTTCCGCACAATGATGCGGCCAAAGTCTGTGGACACGCCTTCACGCGATGCATCATCCGAGAGAACCTGCCCACTGACTTCACGAGCCAGATCGGCACTCCAGTCCATTACTCAACCTCCTGAAGATATTCCCAGAAATTTTCCAGCAAAGGATCGTCCCGCCCAATTCTTGAAGCTACCACAGAGGGCGTCTAACTCACAATGCTGGTCTGCCCGGCGAACAAAGCCGAAACCCCGGACAATCAGCGTCGCAAAGGCGGGAACACAACCGAAGCGGATCGTTAATGCGCGTGGTTCAGAAATGGCGGACGCATTGCCATATGGTACAGTAAAGCTTGGGACTTTCTGCCTGGTGCAGTCGTCGCCTCAGCGAGAGGATGACACAGCCAACGGCAGGAACTTGAACTTGTTTTGCCTGTTTATCATCATGTAAGATTTCCCGTTGCAAGTGTTTGTGACGGGAAACAAAGCGATAAGACCTGCGGGAGGTGAGAAATTGGCGGAAGGGCCGAAATTCGATGTTGCGGTGATTGGAAGTGGTCCAGGCGGATACGTAGGAGCGATTCGAGCCGGCCAATTGGGGCTGAAAACCGTTCTAATCGAGAAAGACAATAAGTTCGGCGGAACGTGCCTCCACGTTGGATGCATTCCGACCAAGGATCTCCTCCTGAACGCTGAGGTCTACGACTATTTCAGGAACGGCCACGAATTTGGCATTGAGTGTAAAGGACTCTCAATCGATTGGTCGGCTATTCAAGCGCGCCAGAACAAGGTGGTGACGAAGCTGGCCAACGGGGTCGGATTCCTGTTGAAGAAGAACAAAGTTGAGACCGTCCAAGGATTCGGCCAGTTGTCCGGACCGGGCCGTATCACCGTCACTGATTCGAACAAGAAGACCCGCGAAATCCAGGCCAAGAACATTGTCCTGGCCACAGGTTCTGAGGCCAAGATGCTGCCAGGTCTTGAGCCAGATGCCAAGACGATCCTGACGAATAAGGAAATCCTGAGCCTGAAGAAAATCCCAAAATCCATGGCGGTCATCGGTTCGGGCGCCGTCGGCGTGGAATTCGGCTCCATTTTCCACCGGTTTGGTACCGAAGTGACAATCATCGAGATGCTTCCTCGGGTTGTTCCATTGGAGGACGAGGAGATATCGGCACAACTCCAGAAATCGTTCAAAAAACAAGGCATAGCCGTTCACACCGAAGCTAAGGTTCAAAAGGTGGCGAAGACAGCGAAAGGTGTCATGGTTGAATTCACTGACGCAGAGGGAAAAGCTCAAAAGCTGGAAGCTGAAACCTGCCTGGTAGCTGTTGGGCGTGCTCCGAACACTCAGAACATCGGCCTTGAGAAGACGCGCGTCAGGCTGGAAAAAGGATTCGTCAAGGTCGATCCTTTTATGCGCACCGACGAACCCGGAGTCTATGCGATCGGCGACATCGTGGCCGGAAGCCCTCTGCTCGCCCACGTCGGATCAATGGAAGGCATTGTCGCGGTAACGCACGCCGCCGGAAAACCGGTCGAGCCGATCAACTATCGCCAAGCTCCGAACTGCACTTATTGTGAACCGGAAATCTCCAGCGTAGGGCTGACGGAACGTCAAGCTCGCGAAGGCGGGTTCAAGGTGAAGGTTGGCAAGTTTCCCTTTGTAGGAAACAGTAAAGCGACGATCCTGGGTATGACGGAAGGTTTTATCAAAATCGTCAGCGACGAACGGTACGGAGAAATTCTGGGAGTCCATATGATTGGGCCTCGAGTGACCGAAATGATCGCCGAGGCTGTCGTGGTTATGCAACTGGAAGGAACAGTAGAAGATTTAGAGCATGCCATCCATCCGCATCCCACGCTTACAGAGGCTGTACCTGAAGCCGCCCATGCCGTCCACGGGATGGCGATTCACATTTAGATGGAAGTGACGCCTCGGCGATTGGCATCAGGGTGACATTCAGGCGGCCCGTGCAAACGCTGCCCATCCAATGATTTGCCAGGTCGAACTACCAGGCATTGTCGATTATCAGGAAAGCTTGCGCCTCCAGCGGGAACGGGCTCGCGCGCGAAAAGCTGGGGGAATCCCTGACACCCTGCTCTTGCTTCAACATCCCCCCGTTTATACCCTGGGACGCAACGCAAGCCGCGAAAACATACTATTTTCACCGGAGCGGCTTCAACGTCTGGGCGCCAAGGTTTTCGAAACCGATCGCGGTGGCGATGTCACTTTCCATGGGCCTGGCCAGATTGTTGGCTATCCGATTCTTGACCTCACCCGGCACCGAAGAGACCTTGCCTGGTATATGCACTCGCTTGAAGAAGTCTTCATCCGCGTTGCCGGAGAATTCGGAATTCGCGCGGGACGAATTGCCGGCGCGCGTGGGGTGTGGGTCGGAAATGACAAACTGGTGGCCATGGGTGTGCACGTGTCGCGATGGATAACATCTCACGGCTTTGCCTTTAATGTGAGCACCGATCTTCGTTTTTTCGATTGGATTGTACCCTGCGGGCTGCATGACAAGGGAGTGACATCTCTGGAAAAGATCCTGCGCCAGCCCGTTTCCATAGATGCCGTGATAGACCATGTCATTCATCACTTTGGCAGGGTGTTTGGAATGGAAATGAAACTACCTGAAAAACGAGAGGTCCCTTCAGACCGGCAGGGCAACGAAATCGCTATTCAAAACAGACAATAGTGCAACTGGTGCCATATGGCTAAAATTCAACCTGTCGAGGACATAGAGAAAACGCAGGTCCCTGATGCCCGAATCTTGGAACGCATGCTCTATTATCTGAAGCTCACTCGTGAAGCCGAGTCGCGAATCGAGCAGGTTCTGTACCGCCAGGGAAAAATCGTTGGCGGTGTTTACGTAGGCCGAGGCCAGGAAGCCATCGGGGTGGGTTCGGCGATCCAACTCCGGGAAGGCGACTTTGTCCTGCCCAGCCATCGAGATTTTTCTTCCTTCTTAATTCGCGGCTTTTCTCTCAAGGAGATTCTTTGCAACTTGATGGGCCGGCGCAATGGTCCTACCCGCGGTCGCGATGGAACTCTGCACATCGGTGACGTGAAAAGGGGTCTTATTCCGATCATTTCCCATCTGGGTGATATTTGCCCGGTAGCCTGTGGCGTGGCAATGGTGTTGAAGCGGCGGCAAAAGGGCAACGTGGCTCTTGTACACTTCGGTGAGGGCACCACGAGCCGCGGCGACGTTCACGAAGCCATGAACATGGCAGCCGTAATGAAGCTTCCGGTCATTTTTATCTGCAACAATAATGCCTATGCCTATTCGACGCCGACCGGCAAGCAGTACGCCGTCAAGGACCTTGCCGTACGCGGGGGAGCTTATGGCATGCCCGGAGTCATGGTGGACGGCAACGACGTTCTGGCGGTTTATTCCACATTGGGAAAGGCCATCAGGCACGCACGGTCAGGCCGGGGGCCAAGCTTTGTCGAATGCAAGACGTTTCGAATGACAGGCCATTCGGCACATGACGCTGCGGAATATGTTCCTGAGAAGTTCTTCGACGAATGGAAGAAAAAGGATCCAATTCTGCGTCTGGAAAAAACCCTGCGGGCCAGGAGAATTCTGAATCGCAAACAAATCGAGGAACTCGAAAAGGAAGTGAAAAAGCAGGTTGATGAGGCGGTGACCTACGCCGAAGCCAGCGCACTTCCGGCAGGCGCAACCGCAGAGGAAGGCGTTTACTGTGGTGCCGATTGCTGGTGGAAAAGCCAGCCCGCTGATTGAGGATCTGTTTCCATGCCGTTGCTGACTTATCTTGAAGCCATTCGGGAAGGCATCTGGGAAGAGATGGAACGCGACTCGTCCGTGTTCCTCCTGGGTGAGGATATTGCCACTTATGGTGGGGCGTTCAAAGTAACCGCGGGAATGCTGGAAAAATTCGGAGAAGACCGCGTGGTCGATACTCCCATTTCTGAGTCGGCTATCGTAGGAGCAGCAGTGGGAGCGGCCCTGATGGGCATGCGTCCCGTCGCAGAAATGCAATTCATGGATTTCGTTTCCTGCGGTCTTGACCAGATTGTTAACATGGCGGCCAAAATCCACTATCGCTGGGGCGCCGCAGTGCCGATGGTGGTACGAGGCCCGTCGGGAGCCGGTGTGCATGGCGGCCCGTTCCACTCGCAGTCCAATGAAATGTGGTTTGTGCACACGCCGGGGCTGAAAGTGGTGGCGCCCGCAACGGCTTATGACGCTAAAGGCCTCATCAAGGCAGCAATCCGTGACGACAATCCGGTCATTTTTTTCGAGCACAAATACCTCTATCGGCGGATCAAGGATGAAGTCCCTCGCCAGGATTATCTCGTGCCTCTGGGCAAGGCTGCTGTCCGGCGGGAAGGCCGTGACATTGCCGTCATTACGTATGGGGCCATGGTGTGGACCGCGCTGGAAGCAGCCGAACTGCTTTCCAAAGAAGGGATCGCGCTTGAGGTCGTTGACCTCCGAACGCTGTTGCCGTACGATGAGCAGTGCGTACTCTCCAGCGCGCGCAAGTGCGGCAAGGTGATTCTGTTGCACGAAGATACGCGTATCGGCGGCATGGCAGGAGAACTCGCAGCGGTGATCGCCGGCAAAGCGTTCGAAGATCTGGACGGCCCAATCGTTCGGGTGACGTCCGCAGACACTCCGGTTCCTTTTTCGCCGCCTCTTGAAGAGAGTTTTCTGCCCAGCGTTCAAAAAATTGCGGATGCGGCGCGACAGCTTGCAGCCTATTAGCGATGGCCCACAAGCATGAAGCAGTCAGTAACTGGAGTTCATACGCTAACAATTGTCTCGGTAGTGTCATTTGTACCTATTAGGGCAGAACTCGCCAGGATTTGCCGTGCTCTTGGTTTCACAGATGCTCCGACAGGGTCGCCAATAAGCGGTACGTCCGGGTATTTGCTGCGAGGATACTGATGCCAACAAATGTCATGATGCCCCAAATGGGGGAAAGCATCGCCGAAGGTACGATCACCAAATGGTTGAAAAGGCCGGGTGATCACATTGAACGCGACGAACCCTTGTTTGAAATCACCACAGATAAGGTGGATGCTGAAATTCCTTCTCCGGCATCGGGGATTCTCGCGAAGATTCTCGCGGCTGAAAACGAAACCGTTGCCGTTAATACGATCGTTGCGATTATCGATGGCCAGGGTCCGGCTGAACCTGCAGCAGCCAACGCTGGAGGAGCCAAGGCTCCTGCTCTTGAGGTTCCGGCTATGCCTGCAGCCGAGGAAGTCCAGCCCGCTGACGAGACAGCAACGTCTCCTTCCGTTCGTCCGGGCGAAAAGGTCCGCTCTTCGCCTTTAGTCCGGCGGATTGCACGCGAGCACAACGTGGATCTCACTCTGGTCAAAGGAACGGGGCTGGGAGGAAGGGTCAGCAAAAAAGACATCCTGGCATTCCTGGAGAGGCAGACGCCGGCGATTGCCGAGGGTCCGGTCGCATTACCCGGAGGAGCGTCGCGGCCGCCAATGGGGGAACCATCCGCCTCGTCGCATGAGCAAAAGATAACTTTCACAGGTCCGATTCATGTTGTGGCCATGACGCCTCAGCGGCGTCAGATCTCCGAGCACATGGTCGTCAGTAAGAAAACGTCTGCGCACGTTACCACTGTATTCGAAGTTGACATGACCCGCGTTGTAGAAATGCGCGAACGAATGGCCCCCGAATTCGAGCGGCGCCAGAGTTTGAAACTGACCTATACTCCCTTTATTGCCCGCGCAGCTGTCGAAGCAATCAAGCGCTTCCCAGTGTTTAACTCTTCGGTCGAGGGAACTAATATTGTCTACAAACGATCCATCAATCTCGGGATAGCCGTGGCGCTGGAGACAGGTTTAATTGTTCCGGTCATCAAACATGCAGAAGAAAAGAGCTTTCTGGGAATGGCCCGCGCCGTTCAGGATCTTGCCACTCGCGCGCGGTCCAAACAATTACACGTTGAAGAGGTCCAGGAAGGCACTTTCACGCTGACGAACCCGGGCATCTTCGGTGGCCTTTTTGGAACTCCCATTATCAATCAGCCCCAGGTGGCCATCTTGGGAGTTGGCGTGATTGAGAAACGGCCGGTCATTCGAAATGACGCCATAGCCATTCGCTCGATGGCCTATCTGATGCTGACCTTCGACCACAGAATCATTGATGGGGCTGTCGCGGATCAGTTTATGGCTTACCTGAAGAACTACCTGGAAAACTGGCAGGAATCGGTTCTGTAGTATCTTCCCTTCCTCGTGGTACTGGCGGCCTGCATTATTATTGAGTCTGTGAATTGGCCAGACGATCAACCAAACTGTTCAAATCGTCTCGGCACGCTGCACCATCAAAACCTTGTTGTTTCATTCCAGGAAGGAATCGAGACAGGTTCTGCGCAAAGAATTCCTTGGCGCGATCCGGTTGCCCTAACACAGCGTATTGCGCCGCAAGGGTCTGCAGCAGGCCGAGGGAAGGATCTTTCTCGCGAGACCATTTGGCCAGATTTTCCCGAAGAACACCTTGAAGAAAGTCGCTGAACTTCGAGGTTTCATCCTTGTATTGGCCACCGGAATAAGAATAAACCGAAACAACATCAGCGGCGTCCTCTCGCGGCCCGCAAGCCGTCACCTGCGGCCGGTGAACTACCAATTCCCGGATGGGATCGGGACCAATCCTTCGAATCTCCAAACCCACGAAAGGCCATCCGTCCAAACCCTCGACATGGCCAATAAGCTTAAGTGAGTTCTTGTCAACCTGCAGAACGTTCACGGTCGTACAGCAGCGGTTACCGCCCGAGTAGAGTCCAATCACTACATCGGGTTTGCGGTCACCGGTAAGGTCGCGAAGGTAAATTGGTCGCGGCCGGCTGTTTCGTGCGGGTAGTCCCTGGCGTCCGGCAAAATCATAAAGTGCCGTCCAGGCGTCTCTGGCGCCTTCAAGAGTATCGACTTGGTAGGCGATCTGGTTCTCACCGTTATAGATAACCAACCTTCCTGGAGCGAACCCCAGGCTGACTGAATTGGAGCGGTAGAGGGCCGCACGATACTGCCTGTTCAGGTAGAAGGTTTCAATCCGTTCAAAACCGGCAATATTCGGGTACCCGCCGCGCGCAGTCGGTTTGCCAAGCACATACTGTTCAGCCGAGGCTGCAGCATTCTGCAGAGCGCTGGAACGCCAGTCGCGCTGCAGCCCCAATACAAGGAGGAAGACCACGATTGCCAGTATCGCCGAAATCAGAAACTCGCCCTTGCGCATCTCAGTGGGGACAACTCCGGAAGGTGCCAGCTGCTGCCATTACCTCATCTCAGATTTATTTAACCACGAGTCGTTCAGATTGTCATGGAAGGGCGGGCGACAAGCTCATTGGCTGGCCTGGCGAAAGGAGTCGAGAACCCATTCATCTTCTTTCTCATTATGACGAAGGATATAGGTGTTCCCATCATCTGCCAGTACCCTGAAACAGCGGTACCCCATGCCGTACCACTGGTCCAGGATTTCCACCACTTCAAATGTTCGGGAGCCCTTTGCCTGGGAACTGAACCGAAGAGGCCGCTCATCAGCCTTGTAGCCAGCGTAACACTCTACTTGAAGTTTCATCACCATCAGGTGTTCCCGGGGTTAAAGGGCCAGTTCACGGTGGACCGACCGGGCGTACTCATCGGCCAGAACAACCGGCTGGATGGTAATTCCTGCCGCGACGAGGATATTCTGGGATAGAGTAGCTGCATCGTCGTCCCCGCCGGCCATAGCCTCGACCACAGCCGTGAGTTGGGCGGGCTCGCTTCGTCGCACATGGTCCATGGTGTAAACCAACACTTTAGCCAGTTCGACATCACGCTTGAGCGAAAGGGAGTGAATAAACTTGATGTGGCCGTTCGGCTTGCCCGCAATTTCCGCCGGCCGGTATCCAAAATCGAAAGTAAAGGGATCGCCGGCCTGCGTCCAGCGTGCCACCGGAACGTTCCGCTCCAGACGGTCCCAAACCCCTGCACGCACAAGAGAAAGCCGCAGCCGTTGCTTGATCCGGATGCGTGTGTCAACCGGAAGCGGCCCTTCAACGCGAGCGCCTACATAGCGGTTGAAGAGGTCCTGAATTTCCGCAACCGGATCGCGAAGCAGGCACGCCCGGGCGGGAGCGATCTGCACGAGGTTTGAGAAGGAATCCTCCATCCAGTGAAGATAGGATTCCAGTTCATCACTATGTTTGTCGATTTCCTGTTCGAAATCCTGTTGCAGTTCTCGCAGAAACTCCAGATCGGCCTGAGGATGGAAACGCTTGATACGGCGGAAGTCATCCGTGAAGAGGCAGCCCAGATAGTTCTCCTGGGGGCTGAACAGGAGCAAGCCGATGTTCAGGAATTCACCTCGCGCCGTATCCGGCACATAGTGGACCAGATAAAGCGAACAAGCTTTGAACTGTTCTGCATCAGCCATTCGAAAGCCCAGCCCTGGCAGGCTCATTTTCACAATCTAATCCCAATTGGGGAAAGGCCTCAATGAACTTCGTTTCGCATCAATGATAAGTTGGCGCACACGACGCCGCCTCTCGAAAAGTCGCTCCCCGAGTTGAGGTAGCTGCTGCGCATCACCGCCGCACCACTCTGGTGGCACGTCGCGAACGCATTCCTCTAACTCGGAAGCTTCGATGTTTTCCACGCGCGATAAGTAGGGTTCAAATGATTGCAGACCGCGCACGCTTTCATAAACGAGTCGCCGCGGATAGAGGCTCCGAATGGGGCTATCCGGGAAGTTCCACTCCCCGTCGTTAAAGCAGAACCCCTGGTCGATCAGCGATGCAGAGTAGTGGTTTCCATCCTGACCGATGGTTCGATGAAAAACCACCTGTCGGCCATCACAATTGCAGGTCCACTTGTCCAGTACGTAGGCGCCAAGGAATATGGCGGCAAGGTTGGTGACGCGGCGCAGCAGATGGTCGGGCAAGAAATCCACAACCAGCGTCCGGCTGGGAACTCCGGGAAATCTCGATCCGAAATGAATTCCCGCAGCACATTGCTCTTCCTGGCCTGCTGTCTCAAATCTCAGTAGCGGTGTTCCCAAAATGAGATTCTGCGAGACCTGGACAATCGCCCGGCCGGGAACCGGCAACCGGATCAGCGTCGCCAGTCGCCCAGCCACCATCTCATTTGCCAGGATTCTGACGTGCTGGGGATTGTTGCTGAATTTGACAACGTACGTCTCGCCGTCATCACAGCCCATCAGGAACGGCTGGGAGCCACCCCGCATACGGCGGATAAACTCTATGGCCAGGACCTTTCGAGTTTTCTCGCATTCCGTTAGTCTGGAATCGGAGATTGCCGGCGATTCAAGCCCGCTGCCCGGCAAGCTCGTTCGAGAGCCGAAATGTCCAGACTCCTCAGGCATCCCTTTTGGGTATCAGCGCGAGACCCTCGCCCGGAGCCAGAAGCAAATGCGCTGGTATGTTCAAGCTCTGCACTGGCCCGCCCAAGCAGCGTGACGATTGCCCGTTGCTCGCGGGGTATGGGGGAATTGCTCTGGGGCAGGCAAAAAGCGAAAAGCTCTCCCCCTTCGTCAACAACCCGACCCGGCTGGTCCAGGATCAGTGGCGCCGCCCTGACGATTTCCTGGGCGTTGGCTTCTTCCGCCCTGTAGTCTTTGGGGCTTTTTTCGATTTAACGGCCTGCTTCTTGGCCTTTGCTGACTTCTTGGGTTTTGCTGCTTTCTTGGGCGCGGGAGCCTTCCTCGGCTCAGCCTTCGCTGCCTT
Source organism: Terriglobia bacterium (assembly GCA_046705285.1). Classification (GTDB taxonomy): domain Bacteria; phylum Acidobacteriota; class Terriglobia; order UBA7540; family UBA7540; genus SCRD01. Next base: position 12,355 of record JBJKQK010000261.1, on the reverse strand, counting down.
CGCCTTTGGCCGGGCCGCTCGGCGTGGCTTGGCAGGAGCAACCGCGGGCGGTTTGGAAGCCGGAGGAACTTCCGCTTCTACAGGCTCGACTTCTTCTTCTGTTTCTGGCTCGTAGGAAATTTCTTCGTCCAGATCTTCTAAGTTTTCTCCAAAGCCTCCCTCTTCAGATTCCTCCTCGTAGTCGGAGGAAAGCTCGTCTTCATAGTCCTCAAATCCCTCGCCAGCATTGTCTTCTTCGTCGTCGAACTGCATGGAATCCTCCTCCTAAGGTCGGCTCAGAAGCCGGTCCTTTGCTGATCCCTTCGGTCGGATCTCTATATAAAAACTCCGCTGGGCCAGATTTATAACACTGCACATCCTCTGTCAAGAGGCATCATTTGCAGAAAAGCGCCAGCCTAATCCGAGACTCCGTATAAAGCCAAAACCTGTCCAGGCATAATCATGGAACCGTCCAAGTGATTCCATTCTCGGATCTGCGCCACCGTTACTTTAAAGCGCTCCGCAATAAGCCCCAGCGTATCGCCGGGGTGAATCCGGTAATGAAAAACCGGGCTACGTGCCGTCTCCGGGCTGATGGGATGATTGGAAGCAACTTTTCTTGCATGCCTTTCTCTGCCGATCCTCAGCATCTGCCCGGTGACGATCGTGGAGCCTTTCAAGTGGTTCCAGCGGCGAAGATCTTCAACACTCACGTGAAAATGGCTGGCGATAACATCGAGCGTATCGCCCCGCTGAATGCGGTAAACACGAACCCCGTCATGCCATTCTGCTCGGTAATCACCTGAGTGCCGAATCAGTCCTGGCCCGTAGCCAAACACCGCCAGCATCCTGCCGGCAATGATCCGCGAGCCTCGTAAATGATTCCAGCGACGGAGACTCGCTACCCTCACGTGAAAACGCTCGGCAATGGCGCCTAAGGTATCACCCGGACGAATGCGATATCGGAAAAGGCGACCTCGCCGGTAGAGGGGTTGGCGGCCTGGAGGAAACGGAAGGATCAGGTGTGCGCCAATTTCCGGATCGTCTGCCGGATCCAAATGATTGGCCTCGGCCAGCGCGGCGAGCGAAATGCGATATTTCCGCGCAACAGCCGAAAGCGCCTCCGCATGGTCCACCTTGACAGCTCTCCACCAGACTCGCTTCGCAGGTGGCACCTCTGCAATTCGCCTCTCATACAGGTCTTTCGTTCCATGTGGAAGATAGATTACAAACTTGCTCGAATTCAGGGGTGTAGCCCAGGTCAAAAGGCTTGGGTTAAGGTTTTCCAACTCCTTGACAGGCTTGTCAATCAGTTCGGCCACCAGTCGGAGGTCGGTGGGGGCCGTGACAACGACATGGTCAGGGTCCAGGGGCGGATCGGGTTGAACGTCAAAACCGTAAGCGCGGGGATCCTTGGCAATCAGAGCTGTAGCAATGATGATGGGGACATAGTTCTGTGTCTCCACCGGCAAGGCATGTAATTCCCGAAGCTTCCAGAAATTCGCGTATCCCGTCCTCTCGATGGCAGATTGCACACTCAAAGGCCCTGCATTGTAAGCAGCCATGGCCAGATACCAGTCACCAAATTCCTTGTAAAGATCCCGCAGATGCCGGGCGGCCGCTTCGGTGGACTTCAATGGGTCCTCACGCTGATCCTCGTACTGGTTGATCTTGAGCCCGTATTCCTCTGCGCGGCCTCTCATAAATTGCCACATTCCTGTCGCGCCCGCCCTCGAAACAGCATAGGGGTTAAAGGCGCTCTCCGCCGCAGCCAGGTAGATCAGATCCTGAGGCAATCGATACTTGCGGAGCACACTGGAAATCATGGGTTCGTAAATCCCGACCCTTTTCAGGATATGCTCAATGAAGCCCTGCCCCTGGTTTTGGAAGTACGTAAGGTAACTTGCGACATAATCGTTGGTAACCAAAGGCAGGTCCGATCGTACCGAACCCAGCTCCCGTTCAGCGCGCTGCCTGACCTTCGGATTCACAGGAAAAGTCAGTTCCGCAAACGATTCAATAGGCGGAGATTCGTAATCGTGCTGGCTAAGCGTGTCACCATTCGCGGAAGCTGAAGCCTCGAGTCCGTAAGTGTTTTCTACCAATTTGTCGAATTCGGCGCTGAGCCGCTTGCTGTCCCGCACGTCCATCTTGGATTCAAGCAGCAGGCTCAAAGCCCGGTCAAAATCCTGCCTGGCCTGCTCCAGCTTGCCGGCGTGATAATCCTGCATGCCCTTGTTATAGATCGCGTTCACCTTGGAGATCAGAACGTCAACGGGATCGAGAGCCGTCGTCGCGGCCCCCTGGACGGAAGGCGCCAGCGGACCTACCGGGAGCGATTCTGGAGGAGGAACTCTCGAAGTTGGCGGCGACACCGCAACCTTTCCGTTGCGGGAACTGCATGAGCCAAGAATGATCATGGCCGCCAAGATAAGAAGTACGGGTTTCGTCCTCTCCAACTTTGCCTCCCTTTCAGATTCACTGCCTCTTGCTTCCCCCGCCTCAAGAGAAACGACATAGCCCGATTTTACGTATGGCAACCTGCAAGGTCAACCTGAAACAGCAAGGGCAGCCGGATTGGAACACTGTGTGCAGTTCGCGTCGATGGGACAAAGTAAACACCGAGTGTTCGGTAATCGCCCCGCACAAAATGACGAATCGGCTGGGCGTCTTAATAAACCGGCCGGGAGCACGGCATGTCCCACTTCCGTTTGTCTCCGAGGCCCTCCAGCCCAAAGAGGACTTCCCCGAATCATCTCCGAAGCTGGAAGCCGTCAGGAGAATTCAGTTATAATTGAGTGTTTATGGGGCGACGCCGCTCCTGCCGCCTGACTTCGGCTACCATAAAAATAGGTACCCATGCGAAATCCTCTCCGCCCCCTGTTTCCATACCTTGCGAAGTACAAGAAGCGCTACGTTGTCGGCTTCTCCGCGCTTGTCATCACGCAGGTGGTAGGCGTCACAATCCCCCTGGTTATCAAGGACACCCTTGACGCCCTGACGCGTGGAGTAACCCTGCACAGGCTGGCCTTCTTTGCATGCCTGCTTCTGGGCATTGCACTGGTCAAGGCGATCTTCCAATTCTGGATGCGCTGGATGCTGATCGGCATTTCGCGAGATGTCGAGTTTGATCTGCGCAACGATCTCTTCCGCCACCTGATACGCCAGGACGCCCGCTACTACAACGAGCATCGTACCGGCGACCTGATGGCCAAGCTCACCAATGATTTGAGCGCCGTCCGCAATATCGTCGGTCCTGGAATCATGTATTCAGCGAACACCGTTGTCACCGGAATCGCCACAATCACCCTGATGGCCCATCTGGATCCCCATTTGACGCTGCTGGCCCTGGCGCCCCTCCCGCTGGCCTCGGTTGCAGTAAAGTTCTTCGGCCAGAGGATTCATGAGCGCTTCGAACGGATTCAGGCGATGTACTCGGAATTGACCGAAAAAGTCCGCGAAAACTTTGCCGGTGTCCGCTTGATTCGCGCCTTTCGCCAGGAAGAACCCGAGATGCGTGAATTCGATCACATGAACCGGCTCTTCGTTGAGAAGAACAAGCGGCTGATCCTGATAACCAGTTTTCTGTGGCCGGCGCTGGCACTCCTTTTTGCCGCCTCCTTCCTGCTGATCATGGTCGTCGGAGGCGAACAGGTGCTCTCCGGCGAAATTACAATCGGGACCTTTGCAGCGTTTAATGTTTACCTGATGTATCTGATCTGGCCCATCATCGCGCTGGGATGGGTTACAAACATTATTCAGCGCGGACTTGCTTCGCTGGGGCGGCTGTGGACCATTTTCGCAGCCCAACCGGCCATCGACGATCGGGCTGTCCCTGGAGACGGAGACAAGGTCCAGACCCTCAAGGGCGACATCGAATTCCGCAATCTCACCTTTGCGTACAACGGGTATCCGATTCTCAGGAACATCAACGTGCACATTCCTGCGGGGAGAACCATTGCCATCGTGGGAGCAACCGGCTCCGGGAAATCCACCCTGGCAGCCCTGGTTCCTCGTCTCTACGACGCTCCGGACGGAACGGTGCTGGTGGACGGAGTCCCCGTTCGCCAGGTGCCACTTAAGACCTTGCGTTCTCACATCGGGTTTGTTCCCCAAGAGACTTTTCTGTTCAGCGACTCGATTCGGGAAAACATAAGGTTCGGGATCCCCGAATCCTCAGACGAAGAAGTAGAGCGGGCGGCAGAGATTTCCAACATCCGGCCAGACATACTGGGTTTTCCCCAAGGTTTCAATTCCATGGTGGGAGAACGTGGATTGACGCTCTCCGGCGGTCAGAAACAACGGGTGGCAATTTCGCGAGCCATCATCCGCGACCCTCGCATCCTGATTCTCGATGACGCGCTGTCAAGCGTTGACACCTACACCGAGGAAAAGATACTGCAGCACCTGACCCAAGTGATGGCAGGGAGAACAACCATCCTGATTTCACATCGTGTCTCCACCATTCGCAACGCTGATGAGATTGTCGTCCTGCACGATGGCACGATTGTGGAGCGAGGCTCCCACGAAGAATTGCTGGCAATGAACGGTTATTATGCGGAGCTTTACAACAAGCAACTGATTGAAGAATCACTTGAAAAGGAAATGTAAACCAGCGGTCTAATGGCAGACAATTTCCACGAAGAGGAAGTCCTCGGAAAAGCGTATGATGCGCGGCTGATGCGGCGCCTGCTTACTTACCTGCGCCCCTATCGGAAGGTCGTTTTCTTTGCCCTGATCGCCATCTTTTTCTATGGCCTGTTGCAGGCAATTCCTCCGTACCTGCTGAAGGTGGAAATCGACCGCTATCTCGATCCCACTCATCACCATCAGATTCCGCAATTTCTGGCGCATTTCCTCAGCAAGAACCCGCGGGAGGGCATCCTCCAGCTTGCGCTTGTGATATTTCTCCCGACAGTTCTGCTGACGTTCGTTCTTCAATTTGCTCAGACATTCGCCATGCAACTGGTCGGGCAGCAGGTCATGTACGATCTGCGCAAACAGGTATTTGAGCATCTGCAGCGGCTGCAAATGAGCTTCTTCGACAGCAACCCCGTCGGCAGGCTGGTCACACGAGTTACGACCGACATTGACGTCCTGAATGACATGTTCGCTTCCGGTGTCGTGGCTGTGTTCGGTGATTTTTTCACCCTGCTCAGCATCATCGTCGTCATGTTGGAGCTCGACTGGAGGCTTGCCCTGCTCACATTTGCTGTCTTGCCGCTGATTGTTATAGCCACAACGCTGTTTCGGAAGGCGGTGCGGGGATCCTACCGCCGCATCCGGCTGGCCATCGCTCGCATCAACGCCTATCTCCAGGAACATATCACCGGCATGACGATACTGCAGCTTTTCAATCGCGAGGACAGAAGCTTCGATGAGTTCGAAAAGATTAACGGCAAATACTTGAAAGCTTACAAGGACTCTATCCTCGCTTACGGGCTGTTTTATCCTACGGTCGAATTTCTCGGTGTGCTGGCTATCGTCGTCATCCTGTACAGTGGCGGCAACATGATACTCAGCGGAACCCTGACCGTTGGAACTGCAATCGCCTTCATCCAGTATTCGCAGCGGTTCTTCCGGCCGATTCAGGACCTCAGTGACAAGTACAACATCCTGCAGGCGGCCATGGCCAGTTCCGAGCGCGTCTTCAGGTTGCTGGACACGCCGGTCATGATTACCGATTCTTCACAACCGAAGCATCTGAAAGAACCGCGCGGCCTTGTGGAATTCCGCAATGTGGGATTCGCTTACAAAGACAATCATCGCGTGCTGGAGAACGTCTCGTTTAAGATTGAGCCGGGAGAAACTGTCGCCGTGGTGGGGCACACGGGCGCAGGCAAAACCACCCTGACCAATCTGCTGCTGCGCTTCTACGATGTTCAGGAGGGTGCCGTTCTCTTCGACGGAGTGGACGTGCGTGACCTCAACCTGCGTGACCTCCGGAATAATTTCGGAATTGTGCTGCAGGACCCATTCCTTTTCTCCGGCACGATCGCCAGTAACGTCCGGCTCGGCACGAAAGGCATATCTGACCAGCAGGTCCGGGAAGCGGTTCGGCGCGTAAATATGCTGGATTTCATTGAAGGCCTCCCGGCAGGGTTCGACGAACCCGTCAAGGAGCGCGGAGCCACACTCTCCTCCGGACAGAAACAACTCATCTCCTTCGCCAGGGCTCTTGCGCACGACCCCAGAATCCTGATCCTTGACGAGGCGACATCGAGCGTCGATCCGGAAACTGAACATATGATTCGCGAGGGGTTGCGGCAGCTTCTCGAAGGCCGCACATCCCTTGTCATCGCCCACCGCCTTTCAACGATTCAAAACGCCTCAAAAATCATCGTCATGCATAGGGGGCGCGTGCGCGAAGTCGGAACCCACCAGGAACTGTTGCGTTTGCAGGGAATCTATTTCAAACTCTATCAGCTTCAGTATAAGGACCAGGAGCTTATAACCTCCGCCGGGTCAGGCAGGGGATCATGTCCAGAAGTTATCTCATGATAGTTGCCGGCGAACGCTCCGGCGACGTATATGGCGCCGCTCTGGCGCAAGCGCTCAGGGCCAGAGTCAGCGATGCTGAGGTTTTCGGCTGCGGCGGTGAAGCCATGCGTGCCGCCGGGGTCGCCACCATTGTTGATATAGAACAAGTCGCTTTAATCGGGATTTCCGAAGTCGTCTCCGGACTGCCCGGGGCCTACCGCGCCATGCAAAGTCTGATTGCGGAAGCAGCACGGCGAAAACCTGCAGTTGCAGTCCTGATCGATTCTCCATCGTTGAATCTCCGGCTGGCAGAACGCCTGAAACGGCACAACATTCCTATCGTCTATTTCGTAAGCCCACAGATTTGGGCGTGGAAGAAACGGAGGATCAAGAAGATCAAGACGTGCGTTGACAAGATGCTCTGCCTCTTTGACTTTGAAACGGAAATCTATGAAAAGGCTGGTGTTCCTGTCGAATGGGTCGGCCATCCACTGGTAGACATGGTGGCACCGACGCAGACACGTCAGGAATTTTTCAGCAGGGCAACACTTGATCCCGGAACTCCGACGGTCGCACTGCTGCCCGGAAGCCGCAGAATCGAGGTCACATTCAATCTCCCGGCGATGCTGGATGCGGCCGGGCGTTTAGCCCTTTCCCGTCCCATTCAGTTTGTCATCGCTGCCGCGCCGACGATCGATTCACAATGGCTGGAATCTCTGGTGAGGCGTTGCTACTCTGGCAAATCACCGCTGCGCACGCTCAGCAACGCCACGCATGAGGCTCTCGCATATGCCGACGCAGCCGTGGTTGCGAGCGGTACGGCCACGATTGAGGCCGCCTTGAGAGAATGCCCCATGATTGTCGTCTACCGCGTATCGGCTTTCACCGCGATGTGCGCCAGGATGATGATCGATGTTTCATTCTATAGCATGGTCAACCTTCTGGCCGGCCACGCTGTGGTGCCAGAGTTGATCCAGAACGACTTTACCCCCTCCAATCTGGCAGCCCGCTTACTTGCGTTGCTTGACGATCATGAGGCCCGGCAAAAAATGATCCAGGAACTTCAGGGGGTCAGGGTACGCCTGGGGAAAGGCGGCGCCATCGGCCGTGCCGCGGATGCGATCGCGCATCATCTTGAGCAACCTAAAGCATCCTTGCACGGTGTATAAGGCATCCCTAAAAAAGGGGTACGTTGACGCCCGGGGACATCGCAGTGTAACGTTTTTATGAATGGCTGTTTCATACCCTTTGGGGATTAGTATTATCAAATCTATTGCCGCTTTCTTTTGAAAGGCCTGAATTATTTATGAAGCACGCCGCATTGTTTCGAAGTATGAAGGCTGATTTTACATGGCGTCCCGGCGGGCGGGCGGGCTGCTCGAAAACGCTCTGCCTCCTTGGCCTGCTTCTTCTTGCCGGCGTCTCAAGCGCGTTGGCCTCTGATCCCGCGCAGGTTGTCGTCAAGAAGTACGACATTAGCGTCCAGTTGTACCCCGCAACCCATATTCTTGACGCTACTGCCAAGATTGATTTCGTGCCCCAAACGAGTATCAGCGAGCTCAGTTTTGAACTGAACAGTGCCCTGCGGGTGCAGAAAATCGTGGATTCAACAGGAAAGGACGTCCCGTTCCAGCAAAACGGATTGAATCTTCAAGTCACGCTTCCGAGCCCGCTAACCGAAGGCCAGGCTTCTTCCATCACGGTGAGCTACAAGGGAGGGCTGGGAACTGCGGAAGGCAGTCCTGTTGATGGCCTCACACTTTCGTACGTTGGCCCGCAGGGTTCCTATCTGCTCTATCCGGGACGCTGGTTTCCGGTTGTCAGGCCGGGCCTCACCCGTTATGCGGCAACTCTGCACATCACCGTACCTACTGGCGAGACGGTAATTGCTTCGGGAAAACCTTCGCCTCCCGTGCAACAGGGAGGTAATACTACATATTCCTATGAATTTGACCAGGCATCGTTTCCCGGCACGTTTTATGCTGGCGACTACTCCGTTCAGCACGAAACCGCTTTTGGAGCCAACGTATATCTGTTCTTGAAACCTGGAGATGTGAATTATGCGGCAGATTATGGAGCTACGACCGCGAAGATTCTGAGCTTCTTTTCCAGTAAGTTCGGATCACTGCCGAATGGCGCCATCGCAGTGGTCGAGATCGGCAATGGCACGGTGGGAGGTTATTCCTCGCCCGGCATCGTTGCCATTGCAAAACGTGGCTTGTCCGAGCCGGTGAACGCACAACTGCTGGCCCATGAAATCTCCCGGCAGTGGTGGCGATGTCTCGTCAGTCCTGCCACGCCTGATGACGAGTTCCTCGACGACGGCCTTTCACTGTATTCGTCCGCAATTTACATCGAGCACTCTGAAGGCGAAGCGGCTTTCGCGAACTTCATGCACTCGACTGCCATCGGAGCCCTTACGCACGAAGAAACAGCGCCCATTAGCCAGGCAGGATCTCTCCAACCCTACACACCGCAATACCATTCCATCGTTGCGCAAAAGGGTGCCATGGTTTTCCACATGCTTCGATGGGTGATCGGCGACGCAGCGTTTACCAAGACACTGCAGGATATGGTCCGGGATTTTGCATGGAGGTCCGTCACCACCCGGGATTTCGAGAAAATCGCCGAGCAGGCCAGCAATCAGAAGCTGACCTATTTCTTTGCGCAGTGGGTGGATTCAACCGGAGTTCCGCAATTCAAGGATTCCTGGGCTATTTATCGCACCTCGAACCACTACCAGGTGGTCGGCAAGATTCAGCAGGATCTCGATATCTTTCGAATGCCTGTGGACATTCGTGTCTACTCAGAGGGGCGCAGACCCGTCAATGACCGCATCCAGATGGTTGGAACCACGGCGGACTTTACAGTAAACACGGTCACTCGGCCGACTCGCGTGGAGGTCGATCCCGGCAGCCACATCCTTAAAATGACGAATAAAATACGGACCGAGGTAGAAATAGCCCGCGGCGACCAACTCGTTGCCCAACAGGCCTACCTCGAAGCCATTAAAGCATATCAGAAGGTCGTCGACCAAAATCGGAACGATTCATTGGCCCACTTTCGCCTTGGGCAGATTTATTTCCGGCTCCACAATTACAATGCAGCCGCTGAGGAGATGCGGAACGCTTTGGATGGAAATCTTCAGCCGAAATGGATCGAAGTCTGGGCACATCTGATCTTGGGTGAGATCTTTGACGCCACCGGGCAGCGCGATCGCGCACTGAATGAATACCAGCGGGCTTTACAGACCAAGGATAATACTGACAACGCTCTTGAACTGGCCAATCAATACATCAAGAAACCTTACTCAGCTCAGAACCGTTCCATAGGATAAGGCATGGCTGAACAACTCGTACGCCTGCGAACCCCGCAGTTCCCGACTTCTCAGGTTTCTTCACCCGTTTCGGGGCGTGCGGTTAGCCTCTTGAAAGTCTCTTCGAACGTCTTGAGCGCTGCATCCTCATAGAGCACAAAGTAAATCTTCTCCAAACTGGTGCGGGACTTGAGGTGTTCAAGAAGCACGCTGATCATGACTTCTGCGCATTCTTCCATCGGAAAGCCTGCGATCCCCGTACCGATGGCCGGGAAAGCTATCGACTTGAAACCCTTTTCCTCAGCGCGAAGCAGGCTGTTTCGGGTTGAATTGCGCAGCGACTCGGCAGTTGTCTTTCCGCCCATTCGCATGCTGGCTGCATGAATCACGTAATAGGCCTTAAGGTAGCCCGCTGTGGTCACCGCAGCCTCACCCAGGCGGATAGAGCCGATACGTTCGCATTCTTCCTGAATTCGCGGGCCGCCTTTGTGCCGGATGGCCCCGGCCACACCCGCTCCCAACACCAGATCGTTGTTGGCCGCGTTGACAATCGCGTCAACCTCCATATTGGTGATGTCGCCCTTTATAAAGTGAATTTTGGCCGCCATGATCTCTTCAGCTCTATTGTGTATGAGTCCCTAGCGGGATAGCCGAGACAACCGTCTCTGACTGCTGCTCCCGTCGGCTCCGGCTGCAGGGGTATCGCCACCGCGTTTGGAACATTGCCAAACCTTTACCTCAACCAGGATTCAAGCTGGCGAAAATAGTCGAGCTTTTGGGAGCGGGTTAGGCTGCCATTGCGCCCGCTGGTTGACGGCAGCACAAACATCCTTGAGTGTCCGAAAAGGTTGCATTGAACACCCAGTTCCGCTTTGCGTCCCTGGAACTTCTCAAACCCTGTCTTGCCGTTGAAGGCAATCACGGCCGGAGGAGCTCGCAGGAGTTTCTCCTTGAGCGCGGGAACCCCCCGGCGAAAATCTTCCTTGCTTAAATCGCTGATGGACCTGGACCAGCGTTTGACGAGGTCGGTCAGTCCAAACCCGAACTCAAGAACGCGATAGTCCTCTTCCGGCTTTAACCGGACCGGCGTCAGTCCTGACTCGAAGAGAAAGTTCCAGAACTGGTTGCCGCGGCCGGCGTAATAGTGCCCGATCCTCGCAGAGCGTTCGCCGGGATTAAATCCGACAAACACGAGCCTCAGACCGGGACGCAAATAGTCTGGTAAATCAGGATACACTTTCCACCCTTGAAGGGAAAATGGCAAGGAAATGCTGTAAGGTCACTGCCGGGTAGGAGTTCTCGTCTCCGCCCGTTCGCGGCAGTGCGCGACAAAATCCTCGAATATCCTGCGCTGCTCGGCGTGCTCGCTGAACATCTCCTCGGGGTGCCACTGGACAGCCAGAAAAAACGGGTATTCGCCTGCCAACTCGACAGCTTCGTCCAGTCCGTCTTCTGAATGGGCTGTGACCTTCAGTCCGTGTCCCAGGCGCTTAATCGCCTGGTGATGGAGACTGTTTACCCGGCACATTCCAGCAAAAACTCCGTGCAACAATGAATCCGGCTCAGTCACAGTCACAGAGTGACTAGGCTCACTGCGGCTACCTTGCTGCTTGTGGTCAGGTACGAGGGTCGTCTCGCTTTTCAGGTCCTGGTAAAGGGTTCCACCGAACTGAACATTGATCAACTAAATCCCACGGCAAATTCCCAGAATCGGCAGCCTTAACTTGGTCCCTCCGTTGAGCAACGCCATCTCAAAATCGTCCCGAGCACGGTTGACCTCGACGTTCTCGTACCTGATCCGCTCGCCGTAGAGCTCCGGGTCGACATCCTCTCCGCCCGCGAAAAGGATTCCGTCAAAATCTCCGCACGATACCTGCCCCTCGCCGCCAGCCGCAACCATCTGGATTTCTGCGGAGCGTGCTCCGGCCGCCACCAGCGCCTTGAAATAGGACGATTCGGGCCCCTTTGCTCTTTCCTTTTCGGATACGGAAATCGCGATTTTCATGGTGCCGGCACCTGCAGACCCTCGGCTCCTTGCGGAATTCTGCCGCGCCACCTTCGCCACAGGCTATTTTCCCTTGACAGGACCAATCGATTCAAGTAGAAACATAATTATGCGTGTGATGTATAAATATTCCCGCTGGGTGGATAGGTGAGGGCGATAACCGAGGCTGAAGTCTCAGGCGCTTCAATCAAAAACGCGGGATCGGCAAAGGTTGTCCGAGTAGCGATTGCAGGAGCAACAGGCTACGCAGGCGGCGAGTTGTAGCGTCTGCTCGCCCGCCATCGCCACGCTCGTGTTGCCCGCCTGATGTCTTCCGGACGGGATGGTAAGAAAGAGTTTCCAATCGATCATTCCCACCCTGATCTTCGCGGAAAGTTCCCCGTCCTGTGTGAGCCGCTTTCTGTAGACGCACTGACGCCTTCCGAGCTCGATCTGGTCTTTCTGGCGGTCCCGCACCAGACGGCTCTTGAAATTGTCCCATCGCTCCTGGAACGCGACCTTCGCGTGATAGACCTGAGTGGGGCCTTTCGCCTGAAGGATTCGGTGGCTTATCCACGCTGGTATGGATTCGAACA
>JBJKQK010000260.1:0-13461 GCA_046705285.1 Terriglobia bacterium | reverse complement strand
CGGGCGGCTTCCAAAGCCAAACGGAGTTAAGAGCCTGGTTCCTTCCAGTTGAGGAGTTTGCCCGTCCTTGTTGGTTGCCCTGGCCCACGGGATATTGCGCTTCCGCCCTAAGCGTGTCAGGCATTTCTGCGATCCTGTGTCCTCATGAGGGCAAAGGTCTTCCTGGAAGAACGTATGACGAGGGCTTGACCATCTTTGGATATTCCAACCGGGCGCTCGGGCCAAAAGGTTCGGATTTCCTTGAGCCAATGGGCTAGTTTGCGGCGGAAAAAGCGACTTTCTGAGTATTCGATTGATCCGAGTTGGTCTACAAGCCCGGCTGCAGTGAATATCGGAATCCGAACAGAGCGGCCATTGAGTGACCAGGTTTTCCTTGCCAGCCACAGGTAAAGGTCAAGCACACCCGGCGCGTTGGCTAGCGCATCTAAGGAGGCCCCGGGCTTTGCCGGGGATACTTACTCGGAAACTATTCGGATGCTCGCTTTAGACGTATTGCCGGCAACCCATCCTTGTGACTTTGATTTTCGTGACGACAAGGCGAAAGTAAGATTGGCCCCTTAATCAGGCATGTGCCCGAAGTGTGGAATGTTTGAGCCAGTCTGCAAAGCGCGTCGCACCGAGCCGTGCGTCATCTCCGGGTACAAGTGTGTTCTCGCTCAATTCCACACCATAGTAGCGGGCCTGAGGGTCAGCGACAACCTCGCGCGGGTCCTTCCATGTGGCTAGACCTTGCCGGACTAGCTCATCGAGACGAAACTTCTCGGGCCCCCCAACTTCAATGGTGCCATTCACCGGTGTGCCCGTCGCGACCCGGCCGACCGCACTGGCGACATCATCAGCCGCCATGGGCTGGATGAGCGCAGCTGGCAGGCGTACTTTGTTGCCTTCGGTGGAAAAATCGGCGATGCCCTTGACGAATTCGAAGAACTGCGTCGCGCGGACGATTGAATAGGGGATTGAGGAATCTTTGATCAAGTTCTCCTGAGCCATTTTTGCGCGGAAGAAACCGCTGGCGAGCAGACGTTCAGTTCCTACAACGGACAACGCGACGTGGTGTCCCACACCTGCGGCCGCTTCATAGGTGAGGAGATTACGGGTTGAAGTCTCGAAGAAATTCATCACAGCCGCGTCCTCCCAGGAAGGAGAGTTCGTTACATCTACGGCCGCAGCAACACCTTTCAGCACTTCAGCCAGCCCCTCGCATGTGAGAGTGTTGACACCTGAACTAGGTGATGCCGCCACCGCCTCGTGTCCTTGCTCACGAAGCTTCTTAACAAGCTTCGATCCAATGAGCCCAGTACCGCCAATCACTACGATTTTCATTTTGTTCCCTCCTTTCATTTTTGATGTTGTGTTCACGTGCATTTCCCATTCTGAATTCCTGCTTGAGAAGCCTTTCCAGTAATCTGTTGTTTGGCACCAGGATCGTGGAGCCCCCGTGCCACTGATGCGGGCGAAATGACCACGGTTTCGAAATCCGGCATGTGGACCCGCTTCCATGATGTTCAAGAAACTTGTGGACACTTCGCTTTCAAAATACCGCGCGCAATGCGTGCCAAAGTTACCCTGTTAGAGGTTCGTTGCAGGACAGGAATACCTCAGAACCAAGCTTACCTACTTCGCGCCTTGGCCCTCTGCCTGGAAACACCGTGCGATAGCCCCGAGATAACCAGCCACTCGGAAGTAATACCAACACGTATCAGTACATCTTTTACGCCGGGTGCCGCGAAGCTGGCGCTAAGTGGCTTTCTCCGTTCTCTCCTGTCCCGGAAACACGCGCACTTGCCGGCGCTTTGTCAAAAAAGCCATCCCCCACTGCAAGATAACGAAGAAGCGGTTCGCAAACCCTATCAGGAAATAAATGTGCACTGCGGCCCATACGATCCAAGCCAGAAATCCCGTGAAACGCAAAAAACGCAGGTCGGCCAGTGCATACGTGCGCCCAACGATTGCGAGGTCGCCTTTGTCCCAATACCAAAACGGTGCAGGGTCCGGTTTCCCGGCCACACGCCGCTGGATCAGGCGTGCGACGTATTGGCCCTCCTGAATCGCGGGCTGCGCGACGCCTGGCATTACCATCGGCTGCTTCGATTTAATGCCGATCAAATTCCGCGAATCCGCAGCCACATGTGCCGTGTCGCCGATAGCGAAAATCTCCGGATAGCCTGGAATAGACAAATCCCGGTTGACGATGATCTTTCCCGAGGTGTTCATGGCCGCTCCCAGCCATCGCCCCGCCGGGGAGGCTAGCACGCCTGCGCCCCACAGGGCGGTGCCGGCACGAACGCGCTCGCCGTTGGCTACGATCCCATCGGCATCGACCTGCGTAACGCGGGTGTTCGTGTACACCTTCACGCCCAAGCTTTCGAGATGCTGCTGCGCTCTTGCCGATAGCTCCTCAGGAAACGTCGGCAGCACCCGCGGCGCGGCCTCGTACAACAAAATCTGCGCTGATTGGGGATCGATATGGCGAAAATCGTGTGCAAGGGCCATCCGCGACATTTCCGCCAGTGTGCTCGCCATTTCCACCCCAACAGTTCCCGCGCCCACCAAAACGAACCTGAGGAGTTGTTTGATTCCGTCAACGTCAGCCTGGTCGAGGGCTGCCATTTCCTCTGCACGCTCGAACGCGGTCAGCACCTTTCCGCGAATCAAGTCGGCATCGTCAAGTGATTCCAGACCGGGTGCTACGTGCCGCCACTCATCGTGACCGAAATAGTTGTATTGAATCCCTGTCGCAAGAATGAGGAAATCGTAGGGAAGCTGAAATTCTTTCAGGCGCACTATCCGCTTGCCGGCGTCGATTCCAGTGACTTCGTCCTGCAGGACATCCGTGTTGCGCTGGCGGCTCAGGATCGACCGCAGGGGGCCGGAAATCTGATCGGCCGACAAGAGCCCGGTGGCGACCTGGTACAGCATAGGACGAAACAGGTGGTAGTTCCGTTTGTCGATCAGGGTCACCTTGACCGGAGCCTTGGCGAGGGTACGGGCAGCGAAAAGTCCGCCGAATCCCCCTCCCACGATCACCACGCGCAGTGTAGAGGGACTCATGTAAGCTCCAGAGCCCGCGGTTCCAGCAGTACTGTCGAAACCAGTGGCGGAACAGCCATAGACTCCTCGCCCAGATTGTCTAGGGCGTCATCTTTTGTGCTAGAGCCCCTTGCGCAGCTTCTTGCGTAGGACGCAGCAATAGACCTTGGTGAGCGGCATCAAGTTAGACGTGCTGACCCAGATCCAAATCGTCCTGAATTTCCGATTCAAATATACTCATACTGTATCGTAGATCGCTCCACATGACACAGAATCTTTTAAAGCTTTTGGTAACCGTCTCCTGCGCTGTTAACGAGCGATTGGTCCTCTTCGACGACGTAAGTGAGTGCAGGGCCGAACAGGTCCCATATTGTCGGCTACACGGAATCGATTCACATGCTCACTTTGACGTAAAGTTTAAATGTATAAGTCGATGGGGGAGCGCTTGGTGTACAAAAGCTGAACTTGGCGAAGGTGCCGATTCAGAGACACCAAGGAGGTTCCTTTATGCAAAGTGTGTATTACGTCGCGCTCGATATTCACAAGGAAACGACCCGTCACTGCGTTAAGGACGTCAGCGGCAGCCTTCATGCCGAAGGATCCATTCACGCCACACACCCTGATCTGGACCCCTGGAAGAAAACCCTCCCGCAGCCTGGCCAGCGGCCATGGAAGCCACGGTTTTCGCCGGCTGGATCTACGATCATCCCAGGCCACACGCTGCTCCACTGAAGGTCGCGCATCCCCTGATGCTGCGGGCCATCGCAACGGCAAAGAAGAAGAACGATCGCATCGGTGCGAAAAAGATCTGTGGTTGTCTGCTGTGCGGTTTTCTGCCGGAGTGCTTCATCGCTCCGACCACTATCCGCGAGCGGCGGCGCACCCTGCGTTATCGGAATCTGCTGGTCCGGTCGCTCGAACGCGATCCGTTGCTGGCCGAACGGGTGGAGCGATTGATGAGTCTTCCTGCTGTCGGCCCGGTCACGGCACTGACCTGGGCGTTGGAGGTGGGCGACGTGGAGCGTTTTCCCTCGATCAAGAGGGCCATTAGCTACTGCGGGCTGTACGGTTCAGACCGGCGGTCCGCGGGGTTTGTCTTCAGTTGTGGCAAGAGCCTCGGACCTCAAAACCTGAGAACCGCGCTACCGACTCAATGACACTTCTCTATCGTCCGTAGACCCAATTCCGTGACCGCATACGTGCCAAAATGCGGCACTTATGCGCCGCCCGCGTCCTATAATGTATCGCGCAGTTGCGGGCAGGCGTGACGATGTCAGAGATGCGGCAAGAACAGGCAGAGATCGAACGGCCCCACTCAAAGCGCGGGGACCTTCTGGCGCTCGGTGCAGTCGCGCTGGCTGTGATGGCGGTTCATATTGCCACGAACGGCGGTTATGGACTCCATCGCGACGAGTTGCAGGTCCTTGACGACGCCCGCCATCTTGCCTGGGGTTTCGTACCCTACCCTCCGTTCACGCCGTTTGTCCAGCGCATTGCTCTCATTCTGTTTGGCCACTGGCTGATCGGCTTGCGCATGTTTTCCGTGCTGGCGCAAGGCCTGGTTCTGATTCTCACGGGTTGGATGGCGCGCGAACTGGGAGGGCGGCGGCTTACGCAAATAGTTGCCGCGCTTGCTGTAGCCGTGTCGCCGCTGCCGATGTTCGAGGCTACGGAGTTTCAGTACACCTCGTTCGATATGCTTTGGTGCGTGCTCACCGCTTTCCTCCTCATTCGCTTGCTGAAATCGGAGAATCCGCGTTGGTGGCTCGGTGTCGGCGCGGCCATTGGCCTGGGAATGATGACGAAATATACAGCGACGTTTTACCTCGCGGGAGTTGCCGTGGGGGTTTTGCTGACGCCTGCGCGCCGTCATTTGAAGAGCCGCTGGCTCTGGTATGGTGCCGTGCTTTCTCTGCTGATTTTCCTGCCGAACCTACTTTGGCAGATCCACCACAATTTCGTCACCATCAGATTTCTGCACTACATTCACGCGAGAGATATCGCCGAAGGCCGGGCCAGGGGATTTCTTCGCGATCAGTTCTTGATCAACACCAACCTTTTTCTAGCGCCACTGTGGATTGCCGGAGTTTTCTTTTTCTTTGCGGCCCGCGATGGCAAGCGCTACCGCATGATGGGCTGGTTCTGGGCGATCCCGGTGGCGATTCTGTTTTTCGCCAAGGGACGCGGCTACTATGCGGGCGCGGTCTATCCGATGCTCTTCGCAGCGGGCGCCATCTTGTGGGAACGCGTCGCGCGATGGCTCCCAAGGGGCTGGTCCCTCGCTTTCAAAGGGGTAACTTTCACAGCGATTGCGGCGGGCGGTGTGTTGGCAGGAGCGCTCTTGCTGCCGATTCTGCCTCTGAACTCTCCGCACAATCTTGCTATCAAATTCAGCGGGGATTTGCGGGAAGAAGTGGGCTGGAGGACTCTTGTCGCCACGGTGGCGCACATCCGGGATTCCCTGGCTCCTGAGGAACGGGCGAATTTTGCAATCATCACGGGCAACTACGGAGAGACGGGCGCAATTGATTATTACGGCCCGGCGTATGGCTTGCCCCAAGCCATCAGCGGTACAAATACGGCATGGTATCGCGGCTACGGCAACCCGCCTCCCAGTACGCTGATCGTGATCGGGCTGTCGCAAAAGCAGGCGAAACGCCTGTTCCACTCGTGCCGGCTTGCCGGGCATAACGGCAATCGTTTCGGGATTAAAAACGAGGAGAGTACCCAGCATCCGGACATATTCGTTTGCGGTCCGCCGCGCGAGGGATGGCCGCAATTCTGGAAGCGTTTTCGAAGTTTCGGGTAAATCCGCGCGCAGGACCCGAAGGAAGGTAGCGGGCGGCCACGGTCAGTGCTTTTGCTGACCGTGGGTTCTTCATGCGCCAGAAAGTCCACAGACAGGAGGACATTCGCCGTGGTTACCAACTTCAAACAAAACCGCTCCTCCAGGTGTTGGTACCTTTGAAGGCACAGGTTATAACAACCGAGGGCTGGAATCTCCAATCGGACTTCCAGCCCCAGTGCTTAAGTGTCAATTTGTGCTCGCTGGAGCTTGTCGCTGTAGTCGATGTACACCGATTTCCATTCCGTATAAACTTCCAGCGCAGTGCTGGCCGCTTCGCGGTGTCCGTTCCCGGTCTGTTTGGTTCCCCCGAAGGGCAAGTGAATTTCCGCACCGATTGTGGGCGCGTTCACATAGAAGATGCCCGTATCCATTTCCTGGATGGCCTTAAAGGCATTATTAACATTTCGCGTGTAAATTGATGACGAAAGGCCATATGCAATACCATTGCCGATATCGATTGCATGGTCGAGATTTTCGCATCGAATCAGCGAAACTACGGGGCCGAAAATCTCTTCCTGGCAGATGCGCATCTCTGGCTTGCAGTCGGAAAAGATCGTTGGAGCGTAGAACCAGCCGTGATTGTATTCGTTGCCCGTCAGCCGCTTCGCTCCGCAAAGCAGCCTTGCCCCTTCATGTACGCCAATTTCCACATATTTCTCAACGGTCTTGAGCTGTGCCTCGTTGATGAGCGGTCCCACCTGGACGCCGGGATCCATCCCGTTGCCCACTTTCAATTTGCTGACCCGCTGCACGAATCGGTGCGCAAAATCAGCATAGACATCCTTGTGGATCACAATGCGGCTTGAAGCAGTGCAACGCTGGCCGGTCGTTCCAAATCCGCCCCAGACGGCTCCGTCCAGCGCCAAGTCCAGGTTGGCATCGTCCATCACTATAATGGCGTTCTTACCGCCCATCTCCAGACAAACGCGCTTAAGCTGATCGGCCCCCGCGTGGGCAACTTCCCGGCCGACCTCCGTCGAGCCGGTGAAGGAGACCAGCCGTACATCGGGATGGCTGACCAGTGGTGCGCCCGCTTCCGGCCCGAACCCGCTCACGCAGTTGACAACTCCCGGCGGCAGCCCCGCTTCCTCCAGCACGCTGACCAGATTGAAAGTAGAAAGCGGAGTGTCTTCCGCCGGCTTGATAACCAGCGCGTTGCCGCAGACCAGCGCTGGCATGATTTTCCACGCAGGAATAGCCATGGGGAAATTCCACGGTGTGATCAGGCCGCAAACGCCAATCGGGCTCCTCACGGACATGGAAAATTTGTTGGGAAGCTCGGAGGTTGTCGTTTGCCCGGATAGCCGGCGTCCCTCGCCTGCCATGTAATAGGTCATGTCAATGGCTTCCTGAACGTCGCCGCGAGCTTCTTCCAGCGGCTTGCCCATCTCACGCGTCATATCGTGCGCCAGGGCATCTTTACGTTCCATGAACAAGTGTCCGGCTCGAAACAGGATCTCCGCACGCTTGGGTGGTGGCGTGCGCTTCCAGCCGGGATAGGCTGCTTTGGCCGCTTCCACCGCTTTTGCAATGTCTTCGGCGTTGGACCGCTGGAAGCATCCGATAACGTCACTTGAGTTAGCCGGATTGATGTTTTCAAATGTCTTGCCGCTGGCGGATTCCAGACGTTTCCCGGCAATAATGTTCCTGTAAATTTGCTTTTTGCTCATCGCTCCTCTTTATCGCCATGGCAAACTCCCATAGAAAAGAAGGAAGTCGCCGGATATTGGGGTAACTCTATACCTTACACGTTTGGATGGATTAGGAATACCGCCTGTTGTATCGAATCAAAGTGCCGTCTGATAAAGCGCGAAGTCCGGGCGCCGGTTTTGCGCCGAGGATTTGCGGTGTATAAAATTGGCAGGGTGGGGCAGGGAAACAAGTAGCGCGTCTCTGGCGTCGGACCCCAGAACGAGGCACTACTGGCTGATATATTCCCAATATAGTGAAGCTCGCAAATAAGATGGCAACCCATAGGGATTGAAAACAAAATGGCTAATGCTGAAAGGGTATTTGCAGATGGATTAAGAGTCGACCTATTTGCAGGTTTCCCGGTCAGTGCGTACTCCACCAGCGCTGCCTGGTATGAGCGCCTGCTCGGCTGCCCACCTGCTTTCTTGCCGAATGAGGTTGAGGCAGTATGGGAGCTTGCCGAACATCGGTACATTTTCATAAAGCTTCAGCCCGAACACGCTGGTCACGCCTTCAATTTAATCTTCCTTAGTGACCTCGATGGCTTCATTGCCCGGGTAGCTGAGCGCGGACTAAATGCAACGACGCATGAAACCCTTCCAAATGGCGTGCGCAAAGTTACGTACAGTGACCCCGACGGAAATGTAGTCGGGTTCGGTGGTAACCCTGCGAGACCAGCAAAGAACTAGCGAGGTAGCAGTCTGCCGCGGTTTCGGCTTTCCATTTGGCACGGGACAAGCGGTTTCAATGGCGACCAAATAGACCGGAGCCGCGAAGCAGCTTTTAATTTTAAAGAGAGGAACTACATCGGAGTAATGCGCTGGATGTTGGCGCAGATCTTGATATTTAAGATCTGGTGTCACAAGGCCATCGAAGAGCCAATGCCTTGTAACATCAGACACCACAGGCGAGCCTCGGCGCCAGCCGCGTGAACGGGTTCGGCGGCAATAACTTCTCGCTACCCGTTACATCCCTGCAGCTACGGAATCGGCAGCGATATTCCAACCATTGACCGACACATAAGGCGTTGCCCCCTCCAAGGCCTCTTTTGAATAGCTGGCGGTAATCTCGCGCTCTTCTCCCGGCATCAGTTCAAAATAGTTGTCCTGCCAAAGCACCGGCAGGATCTCCGGGCCGTGCTCGTTTCTGTTCACGCGAAAGTGAACAAAGAAAGCGAGGTGCGCCGTTGGATTCTTAACGGTCACCCGGGTCCAATCACGGTCGCCATCCTCGTGCGTGGCCGCCTGAACCTCCAGCCGCACCTCGGGGAGGCTCTTCAGTTCGGTGAAGTCGGCGTAAGAGCTGGTCGGCGTGTAATACCACTTTGTCTGTTGCCAGTCCAGAACATCCGGCTTGGTGGAGAGCCAGTAGAAATTCGTGCTCTCCAGTTTTGCCGCCGAATTCTTCAAGGTCAGGCGCAGAAAGTACGTGGTTGATAGGCCGCCCAGATCCGGGACATCAAAAACGCGTGTCCTGCTGTTGGCGGCCACATTAAGCGTTTCTTCCTTCGAGAAGGCCTTCTTCAGGTTGATGTCGTAGACCGCGGCCCTCACCTCGATCTTCTGATACGCGCGCAGAAGTGAGTTCACCACCACTACGGAGCGGTCGTCGTAAGAGTACTGCACGTGGAGCGGCTGGCACGCTTCCTTGGCTCCGAAATAGCCGCCCCCCGGCCTCAGGTAGTAGTCGTAAAGGTGCCAGATGAGGCCAGGCCAGCCATTATTCAGCATCCACTGAATGACGCCGGTGGCAACAAACTTGTTCCGGCGGAAGGCCTCAAACATCGCACGCTCGCCTTCATAGGTCATGAGTTGCGATTCCTCGGCATATTCTTCGACGTTGGTTGGCTTGCCGTAGCGCGCGTCCATCGCGTCGTTAAAGACGGTCAGGTGCTTGAACTCCCCGCCGCCGGCGTGGAAATCCCAGACCGGGTTAATCGGCCAGAGATCCTTTTCCGGTATCATCATCCTCAGGCTGGAGACGGGAGGCACCGCCGGGCCCGGGCTAATCTCCGTCGCAAATCCCCACGCGCCGCCATACTTGGTGTCGAGCAGCCAGTAATTCGGAGGGACCCATTGGTAAGGGCCATTCATCTTTAATCCTGTCCGTCCGGTCACGGTAGTCACTTTCGCTGTGGCTGAGGATTGATGAGGATTGGGCCAGTGGCATTCTGCCAGGACTTTCAGGTACAAGCGCTCGACGCGCGGCGGCGGCGGGTTGTCGCTTCCGTAGAGCCAGTCCAGCATGCAGGGATGGTTGCGCAAGCGGCGGATCTGGTCCCGCAGCGAGTCGGCGGCCACCGTGTAATCCTCGGCTTTCCAGCTCTTCCACCTTTCCCAATGGTCGCAGCAGCACCAACCGGCCAGCACCAGGATTCCGTACCGGTCGCAGAGGTCAAAAAAGTGGTTGTCGATGATCTTCCCTTCCAGCCGGATCGCGTTCAGGTGCATATCCTTGACGTACTGGATTTCCTCTTCGGTTTTTTTCGGGTTGAAACGCAACATCATGTCGGGATCCCATCCGGCGCCAAGAATCAGGATGGGCTTGCCATTCACCATGAATTCACGATAACCATGCGAGTTAAGCTCGGAAGTGATTTCGCGAATTCCGAACTGCACGTCGTGACTGTCAGAAATCTCACCACCGGCTTCAAACTGCAGCCTCAGGTGATAAAGATTCTGAGCACCCATCTGCCACGGCCACCACAGGCGGGGATGGTGAAAATTCAGTTGCGAAAAATGATCAGGCGAGAACGTCACATCGCGCGTTTCATGCGCCTTCAGTTCCACTTCTTGCTGGAACTCCACTTCGCCGATGCTTCCTTTTAGCACGCCGCGGGCCGCATGCCCAGTTGTGTTCTGGAGTTCCGCTCGCACGGTCAGGTGCGCCACGTCTAGACTCGGCAGATCGAATTTTGTTACCACCTGGGGATGCCTTAGGGCCACCGGCCCCGTCGCCGTCACGGAGACGCCTCGCCACAACCCCATGTCTTTGTCGGGGGGCAAGGGATTCCAGTCTACGAAAGTGATCCCCAGATCGTCGGCGTGAGGCGCGGAGACTTCGACGGCAAGCGAATTCATTTTGCCCGGTCGGGCCGCGCTGGTCACGTTGAAGTCATAGGTTCGCCACATGCCTACTACCTGCGCCGGCCCGGCAATCTCGTGGCCGTTCAGCCAGATCGTGGCTCGATAATTGATGCCTCCGAAGTGCAGCCAGACCTGCTTGCCCTTAAAGCTGGCCGGCAACTGGAAACTGGTCCGATACCACCAGGGAACTTTGAAGGGGCTGCCCGCCGGCATGGGTAAATTGGAAAAATTAGCGCCAATCGGATAGGTGGTGCCGGGGATGTTACGGAGGTTCAGTCCGAAATAAGGATGGCGGTAAACGTTGTTCTTAACCAGGGCAGCAAGGACCGTGGAAGGGACATCGGTCTTGTACCAGCCGGATGGCCTGAAACTGTTCTGGGAGACCACGCTACCCTGTTCTGGCATCCGCGCGGAGGATTGCAGCTCCCAGCCTTGCGCCAGCGCAACGTGAAGGCGTTGCGCGCTCAACCCTGAAGACTGCACTGCGAGGATTGAACCTGTTCCAATCAACAAAGACAGGAGAAAATGACCAGCATGTGATCGCATGGAACCCTCCCGGCATAGGTGGAATGCATTTCGCTTAGCCAGCCATTATACGGCGGGTAGGCAGTCTGCAACCCGGTATTCCGGCTACACGGGCCTGGCGCTGAGGCTGAACTTTGGGCTCTGCAAAATCCCCAAGGGCAGGCCGGTAGCTCAATCAGAGTTGCGGTCATGGGTAGACCAGCGCTACATCCACGAGAACCCCGACATGTCAACCACCGCGTCTTTTTTTCACTTGACACATGACGGCCATGGGGCCTGCGCTTCATCCGAATGGAGTCCGCATGGTGGAACGCCGTACCATCAATATCTCGTGCAACCACCAGCTCACCGTCTTCCTCTTCCCCGATCCGTGTGGCTGGCTTGACCTCGACCAGTTCACCCAGCAACTTTCTCACGGAACCTGCCCGGATTGTCCTTCCGGAGAGGGTCCATCTCCGGAGGAGCCATTGCGGCTATGTCTGTCTTCAAGCGCGGGAGGTGCTACCGTTACGAATTTGAGTACCGCGGCCGACGCATACAGGCTTCACAAAAGTGGTTTTGATGCTGAGCGGAAAATCATTCACGTTCCGCGTACCAAAACCCCCAAGTCAAAGCGCGATGTTCCGCTGATAGGCCAATCTCTTGAAATCCTTCTGCGCGGGGCTAAGGAAACCCCGACAGGACACTTGTTCTGGCCGAGGCAGCAGCACGGCAAGCACGCGGCGAAATTTGGCCACGTTACGACCTGCCGCAAGGCGCACGACCGCATCGTCAAGAAGTACCTTTCGGGAAAAGAATTCGTCCGTTTTGACTTCAGACGTACCTATGCCAAATGAATGGTCCAGTCGGGCTGCGACCTGTATATGCTACAATCCCTGTTGGGCCATGCTAGCCTCGAGATGACCAGAGGTTGCGTGCATCCTGCGCACAAGGAGAGGAAGCATGCAGTTGAGAAATTCCAAACTTGTTTGGATGAGTTGAAGGAGCGGGGAGAGCCGAAAGAAGAAGAGTACTGGGAGGCGCCGGATGGAACCCGACAACGGGAACAGGTTCTCGAAGAAGGGACGGAATCGTTTATTGACGGGGGCGGAGTCATTCCTCAGGTCCCTCCGGATCCAGGTGAGGGAACATCCCCACAAAAGCCCCCACAACTTGAGGAGCTCCAAGACTTTTAACAATTAGTTAACTCATTTTGATCGTTACATTTCGGGGCGTGGCGCAGTCTGGTAGCGCGCTTGCCTTGGGCGCAAGAGGTCCCCAGTTCGAATCTGGGCGCCCCGACCAATTAATTCAAGAGGTATGCCGCCTCTCGATTTTCTGCTGCTACAATTTGGTGCACGTTCTGGTTCACACCGTACTCAAAACCCGCTGATTTTGGCTCTGGCAGGGGAATTGAAATCTCATCCAACGCGGTACGCTTCGCAGGGTGCCGGACTGGGGAGCAATGTTCCTGCAGAGCCCGCCTCCGCTTCACCAGCCGACGCTCGTCTTGCAAGAAAAGCGCTTTCAGGTAAAATCGAGTTCCAGCAAATGGTAATTAGTCTCTTAACTATTTGTCTCACCTCAGCGGACCACAACAGAAGGCAACGTATTGGCATAACACCGAATCCTGGAAGAAAGTCGGCTACAGCTCCTGAAGTATCAATATGGAGCTTCTGAAGGGCCTCTCCGAAAACAAGCTCGGGCCAGTCTATGGCGCTGTAATAACGAGCGGTAGAAGGTTGGTTCCCGAAACGAAGGTGACGCTAGAGGTACAAGAGAAATCGGAGCGCGCTAACAGTGTGCAACGAAGAGATTAAGACTGGCGGAGAGGGTGGGATTCGAACCCACGTCACGATTTCTCGTGAACACGCTTTCCAAGCGTGCTCCTTCAGCCACTCGGACACCTCTCCGTGTCACTGCTGGCAAAGCAAACTTGCTTGGGAATCCCCCACAGAGGTTCGAGCAAGCTTGTGGCTCAGATGATTTTAGGGCTTTCCGGCTACGAACCGCAAGGTCCCAAACGTCAAATCCCGAGAACAACCCATGACCCAATCTATCCAAGACACAACATTTTCACTTAGGGCGGCCGTGACTCAGATGGCTAGAGCGATTGCCTCCGGAGCAACAAGAATGGTCCGGCAAGTTTGACGCCACAAACAAGTTGGTCTTTAGAGTCAAGAACTTAGGTGAATGACGTTCATGATTCTACAGCAGACTGCAACACTCGCAGTCCCGCAATTTCCTCAACGATTTTCGGAGCCTGGCTGGCGCCTGCGCTTTATTAAATCCACTCCCCCC
>JBJKQK010000259.1:0-14245 GCA_046705285.1 Terriglobia bacterium | reverse complement strand
AGGATATTCTCCTGATCAACGGCACGGATTTCCCCGGTCACGTCGTCCGTCAGACCACGATGAAGCTCTACCACAACAATGGCAACGGCACGTTCACGGACGTTACGGCACGCGCTCGTTTGAATGTTACGATGTACGGAATGGGTGTAGCGATTGGTGATTACGATAACGACGGTTGGGACGACATTTATGTCACCGCGCTTGGAGAAGCCCACCTCTATCACAATGAGCACAACGGTACTTTTCGGGATGTCACCAAGGAAGCTGGCGTGAACAACACCGGCTTCGGCACCAGCGCCGCCTGGTTTGACTATGATCGCGATGGGAAACTCGACCTGTTCGTGTGCAATTATGTGGAGTGGTCAGAAAAAACGGACATCTACTGCACACTGGATGGCCGCCACAAATCGTACTGCACCCCCGAAGCCTATAATGGGGAAACCAACCGGCTTTTTCACAACGTTGGCAATGGCCGCTTTGAAGACGTCACCAAGCAGGCGGGCATTTACAACCCGTCAGGGAAGAATATGGGCGTGGCCATCGTCGATTACAACATGGACGGCTGGCCGGACATAGCCGTAGCAGATGACACCGAGGACAACAAACTCTATCGCAACAATCACAACGGCACTTTCACCCAGGTTTCTATTGAAGCTGGTATTGCCTACGACATGAACGGCATTGCGCGCGGGGCCATGGGAATCACAGCCGCGGACTATAACCGTTCCGGGTACCCCAGCATCGCCATTGGCAATTTCTCAAACCAGATGCTCGGCCTCTACCAGAACCAGAAGCACGGATTCTTTATCGATGTCGCGCCGGAGTCTTCGATCGGTCAGGACAGCCGCCTTTCGCTGACGTTTGGCCTCTTCTTCTTCGACTACAACCTCGATGGTTGGATGGACCTTTTTGCCGCCAATGGCCATATTGAGCCTGACATCTCGCTCATCCAGCCGCAGGTAACTTATGCGGAACTCCCACTGCTATTTAAGAACTTGGGAGGCGACCATTTTGAGCAGGTTGGAAAGCGGGATGGCCTTGCAAAGAAGATGGTGGGACGTGGTGCGGCCTATGGGGACATCAACAATGACGGTTACCCCGATATCCTGGTCACCACCAACCAGGGTCCAGCCTACATGTACGAAAATCGAGGTCCAAACACGGCCAACGCAATCAGGATCAAAACCGTCGGAACAAAATCGAATCGCAATGGCCTTGACGCTGAGATTCGGGTCCACTCAGACGGAGTCATGAACTGGCAGATGGTTCACTCCGGCGGGAGCTACTGCTCGCAAAGCGAAATCCCGCTGACTTTTGGCCTCGGAAAGGCGAACGTGGCCGAAGAAGTCCACATTGAATGGCCGAGCGGCCACCAGGATTTCCTCAAGAACCTCAAGGCCAATGCGACCTATACCATCCAGGAAGGTGGCAAAATCCTTTCCACCCGCCCCTTCAGACGGTAATCGGCCCGGGAGAACCGGGTCTATCTATTCGCGTCGGGTCACTCCATGAGCAATCCAGAACTTTCCGGGCTCCAACCCGGCCCGCAACGCGTAATCGTGAGCCAGAAGCTGAACCAGAAGAATATCGACCAGGGTTCCGAGGCCCAGACGGACTGGATCAACGTGGATATGGCGTATGTTTGTCACATCCTCGACCTGCCGGTCGGAGATAAGCAGGACCCGCCCTTTGTGAGAGCGAATGTCATCGGCGAGTTTCAGAAGCAACGTAGCTGGCCTGCGGGCGCGTGGCATCACGGCATCGGGCTGTGTGTACCGTGCGAAGATGATATAGCAGTGCGACGGGTCAACGATCTCAATCGGCCCATGGCGAAATTGCGCCGCGGAGATCGGCTCAGCGGCCAGGCGTGCCACCTCTTTCAGCATCAGAGCTCCCTGGAAGGCGGAAGCCAAGTCCGCTCCTCTCGATAACAGTGCGACATAAGGCGGATGGTCGAAAAACTCAAGAGTTGGAAGCATCAGGTCGTCATGCCGTTCCAGAATCTTCTCCTGCGCGTCAACGGCGTGAATCAGCGCCCGGCTGAGCGGCAGGCGGGACACTCCGGCGATCGCAAAGGCCAGGTACATCAAGACTGCTACGGCGCACGTGTAGGTTTTGGTGCTGACGGCGGCCTGAACGCCGGCCATCATCGGCAGCAGCAAGTCGCCCTTCCTGGCAAGCTCGCTGCCCTCCACGTTTGTCACTGCAACAACATTGATCTTTTTCGGAAGAACCTCCAGCAGCTTGGTGACTTCAGCCGTCTCTCCCGATTGTGAAACAACAACCAGAAGCGTTTGCGGGGTCAGCACTTTCAGGTGGTGGTGCAACAGTTCGGCGGCCTCCCACACCAGCGCCCGATATCCCATCGCGGTCAGATAGGCTTGCGCAGGATACGCGGCGTGCAGCGATGAACCCATGCCGGTAAAAACCACAAGCGTGTTGCGGGAAATCCCAAACTTTCTGCGCAGGTTCAGGGGGATTGCACCCGTGCTGGAATAATATTTCCGGACGCCGGAAAGAGCGCCCGGCTGCTGCAGGATTTCTTCCATTAAGGGAGTCATGGTTTCGGCCTATCAGTCGGAGTCGCTGAGTAAGGGAGGCCAGCCCTTGCCCTGGCTCGCAACACCGGCAAGGCGGCTGCCGCTCCTGGCACCCAATCGTGCTTACCCGCAAATTCTAGCACTGC
This sequence comes from Terriglobia bacterium, assembly GCA_046705285.1. GTDB lineage: Bacteria > Acidobacteriota > Terriglobia > UBA7540 > UBA7540 > SCRD01. Next base: position 11,559 of record JBJKQK010000259.1, on the reverse strand, counting down.
TTAGAAGATATTGAAAAACAATCAACTGGCCGATGTAGAGGGTGGGAAGGCACACGTAGCCGCGCGGTCGGAACCGAACGCGATGGGAGGCGTTTCAGATGTCTTGGGTCTGCTGGGGGAGCGGGGGCCGGAGGTCATCCGGCCCAGCCGCGTCTTACAATTGAGTCACATTTGCCGCTTGGAGTCCTTTCGGGCCCCTGACGACCTCGAACTCGACGAGCGCACCTTCCTGAAGGCTGCGATAACCGTCTCCTTGGATCGCAGAAAAGTGGACGAAAACGTCCTCGCCACCCTGCCGCTGGATAAAACCATACCCCTTGCTGGCATTGAACCACTTTACGGTTCCTTGCTCACGATTGTTACTCACGTTTACTTCTACTCCTTGTTGATAGTTGGCGCCGTCAGTTCTCTACTTCACTTCCAGGGCTGAATAACACAAACAGCCGCGACTTCTCTCTCGCGGCCTTTGAGTACAACTCGAAAGGGATACAAGAGCGACAAACGCAGTCTCATTGTGCCATAAGGCAGATATTTCAACAACATTCTTTTTATTGGGCAACTTGCCCGCCCTCGAGGGGGTACTTCCCGGCCAATCAGGGCGTTCAGGCGCAAAAAACGTCATTGCCCCAGGCAGGATTCCTCCACCAGGATCGCATGAACCTCCCGCGGTCCGTGCACACCCCGAACCAGGATCTGTTCGATGTCCGCGGTGCGGCTGGGGCCGGTGACAAAAACCACGGAACGGGCAGGGCTGGCGCGGCCAGGATCAGTCGATACGGGGAGGTTTTGCAGGACCTCATCCAGCGAGCCACGGATCTGGCTGCGCCGGTATAGAGCGATGTGCACTGGCGGGGCCAGGGAAGATAACTGGCTGCCCTCCGTAAGGCTGGTTAGGACCAGGCTGCCCGTCTCTGCCAAGGCGAAATCAGCGCCCGTGACGCCCACGTCGGCGTCAAAGCATGCCTCGCGGAATGAAGCCGCTTCGGGCTGGGAAGAACCGTTTGCAGGCCACAGCGCCACATGCATCCCCCAACTTTCCATCGTCTTGGCAACCTGCAACTGGCTGAGGATCGGATTACGAGAAAGCACCACAGACCGCGCCTGTTTCTGGCCAAGGATTGACCGCAGAATCTCTTCCAGCGCCGGCGCGGTTGAAGCCCGATAGGCTTTGCAGTCCAAGCTCCTCAATTCAGATTCAAAGCGCTCTGCAAGCTCCTCGTGGGGGATCAGTGGCATGACGTTTTCCAGAGCAGGCGGCAAGCTTCTGCCGGGCGTTTCTGGATGTCCCCTCCGCTGGGTTTTCAGGATATTGCGAATCGCACTCAACATCTCATCACGATTTGACAAAAAGCCGTCCTCCACGCTCCAGATCTTCCGAATTGGCAAACTCCTTAGGATTGTATCATTTGTAGAGATATTTCGCTTCCCTATCAGCCACAAAATGAAGGTCCTTGCGATTTTTTGCGTTCCATGCTAGATTTTGTGCAACCTTCGTCCTTTCCAAACCATCAGACACTTGCGGGAAAGAGAGTAGAGGAGATAGATAAGAAGATCTAAAGAAGGAAGGTTGTGCAATGGCGACAACTTTGAAAACTCGAAATAGCTCGTATAGAGCATTGCTTTTGAAAAAGCGTCAGGAACTCTTGGCCGGTACCAGAAACAACCCTGAAGCCCTCTCGGCTGTCCAATCGGCCGATGAGATGGAGTTTGCAGTCCAGAGCGTTGAGCAGGACGTCAACGTGACGGCGGCAAGTGTCCGTAGCCGTATGCTCCGGCAAATCGACTTTGCGCTCGAGCGTGTTGCGGGTGGCACCTACGGCGAGTGCCAGGCCTGCGGAGAACAGATTTCGCTCAACCGCCTCAAGGCGATCCCTTGGGCGGAATACTGCCTCGAGTGCGAGGAAAAACGCTCCAGGAACTAACCCCTTCTTTTCTGTAATCTGGGTTCTTGCACCGTTGCAGGAAGGGGGTATGTGTCTGCTGGCCGGGCTCGCCGCTGGCTTCGACCGGCAGACGCATTCTTTCCCCCGATGTTCCTGGTACTTGGCCCACCTTCTGCCCTTTCGTCCTTCCCAGGCGCTAGATCATTTTTCCTAACCTATTGTCGTCCATAGCCCTTTGAGGTAGAGTTTTCGTTTGCATTTTAGTACTGAAGGGAATGGCTGTGGCGTGCCGTCACTGGCACAATCAGATCACTGAAAGGATACCGCATGAAGATTACAGCTGTTGAGCCGCTGGTGCTTGGAGCAGCCTGGCGCAACCTGATTTTTCTTAAAGTCAAAACAGACGAGGGCCTGGTCGGCATTGGCGAATGCACACTTCACAACCGCGAAGAAGGAATCCTGGGATATCTCCAGGGCGCCGTCCGCCGTCACGTCATTGGGTCCGACCCATTCAACATCGAAGACCTCTGGCTTCGCATGTACCGCAACGAGTTCTGGCGGAATGGCGCCATAGCCACCACGGTCATGAGCGGAATCGAGATCGCCTGCTGGGACATCGTGGGCAAAGCCTGTGGCCAGCCGGTCTGGAAAATTCTGGGTGGCCGATGCCACGAAAAAGTGAAGGCTTATGCCAACGCCTGGTACACCGTTGAACGTAAGCCGGAAGAATTCTCCAAACGGGTCAAGGTTGTTTTGGAAAAGGGTTACCGGGCGCTCAAGGTGGATCCCTTCGGGCCGGGCGAACTCGAAATTTCACACGGAGAAAAGGTTCGGTCCGTCGAGTTGGTTGCTGCCATCCGCGAAGCCGTGGGGCCGGATGTTGAAATTTTTGTCGAGATGCACGGGAGATTCAGCGCCGCTACCGCCATCGAGATAGCTCGGATGCTGGAACCTTATCACCCCGGCTGGATAGAGGAACCCTGCCCACCGGAAGATATCCCCTCGCTCGTTAAGGTCGCCGAGCATGTGAACCTGCCCATCGCCACCGGGGAACGCTATTACACCCGCTACGGATTCCGTGAAGTGCTCGAATCAGGCGCGCCCGACATCCTTCAGCCGGACGTCATCCACGCCGGCGGCATTCTCGAGATGAAGAAAATCGCGGCCATGGGTGATGTCCGTTCTATGGTAATGGCGCCCCACAATTCCAACGGTCCCGTCTGCACCGCGGCCAGTGTCCACTTTGATTTCTGCACCACCAACGTCAAGGTGCAGGAGTGCTTTGACGATTTCTCTGAAACCTGGGTGGTGGATGCCGTTCCCGGAACTCCACGGCCGAAAGACGGCTACTTCTACCCGCCCGAAAAGCCCGGACTGGGCGTGGAACTGAACGAGGGCCTGATCAAGGAGCACCCTTACAAGGAAGGCTTCTTCAATATGTGGGAAAAGGACTGGCACATGCGCCAGTTCACCAGTTAACACAGAAACCCCTTGCAGAGGCGTCTCGATGAGGCCTCTCTAAACTGAGACGCTCCACCGGAACGCCTCTACAAAGAAGGGAATGATCTATGAAATCCAGCCGTCGCAAGTTCCTGCAAACCACTCTGGCGGCGCCGGTCGCCCTGGCGCTTGGGCGTTCGGGCGCGGAATCGTTAGGCGCAATCGTGCTGCCTCCGGGCCAGATGACGTTCCAGAATCCCAACACCATCCGTTACGATGCGCACTGCTTTACGATCAACAATCAGGATACATTTCTCCACGGTGGCTGCTTCCATTACCCGCGCTGCCCCCAACCCCTGTGGCGGGATCGGCTGCTCAAGTTCAAGCGCGCAGGTTTCAACACAGTTGAGAGTTACATTTTCTGGAACTATCACGAGCCGGTGGAAGGCCATGCCGATTTCAGCGAGCTTGAAAATTTCATCCAACTTGTCAAGGAAATGGGCCTATGGATGATCGCCCGCGTTGGCCCTTACGTCTGCGCGGAGTGGGACGTGGGAGGCTTTCCAGATTGGGTGGTGGCCAAACAGTTTCAGTTGCGAAGCGACGACCCTGAAAGTGTCAGGACTTCTCAGCACTGGTACGATCTGGTTGTTCCCGTTATTGCCAAATACCAGATTACCACCGGCGGCCCTGTCATCCTCATGCAGATCGAGAATGAGTACAATTACTGCCAGGGAGTTTCCGACGCCCAGAAGCGCGCCTACATTACAGCTCTGGCCCAGATGGCGTGGAACGGCGGGATCAACATTCCGCTCATCACCTGCTGGACCCAGCCGGCACGGGAAAATAACTATCCGGACATGGCGCGCATTGCAGACTTCTGCAATTTCTATCCCCGATGGAACATTACGAAGGAAGTCCCGCCTGCATTGGCCACGCTGCGGCGCCAGGAACCGTTCTCACCCGAAGGCGTTACGGAGTTGCAGGGCGGATGGTTCAGCAAGTTCGGCGGGAAGCTTTCCGTCGACCAGGAAGGGATCGGGCCTGCCCAGCTCAATGCGGTCACCAAGACCGTGGTGGAATACGGCGCGACCTTTTACAGCTATTACATGGGCTTCGGTGGCACCAACTTTGAGTGGGCTGCAAAAGATCTGACCACGACTTACGATTACGCCGCCCCAGTCCGGGAGCCCGGCGGCCTGTGGGGCAAGTATTACGAGGCCCGAGGCATCAGCCAATCCCTTGGAGTGTTTGGCCAGGTTCTCGCCCGAGCGGAACAGCAGGAGGGAGCGGCGCAGGCGACCAATGCCGCAGTCAGCGCCACCATTCGCGTCAACGGCAAAAGCGGTGTCTTGTTTGTCAGAGAAAATGCCGATGCCGAGCAGCAGTTCAAGCTGACGTTTACTGACCCTGCCAGCCCTTCGCATCGCACCATCGCCGTACCTCGTCAGGGTCAGTTGGCCATCGGAGCGAGAGAGATGAAGATGCTGCCCGTACAGATCCCGGTTGGAAGTGCCACGCTTCAGTACTCGACGGCCGAGGTGCTGGCCCACGGATTGAACCTCGACAAATGGTTTCTGGTGGTGTACGACGATCCGGGGCGCGTGGGCGAGTTAGCCATTACAACCCAGGGCGAACCCCACGTCGAAGGCGATACCACCTATATCTACTGGGATCGCGGGTACCAATCGGTTGTTATTGGCGTGCGCTTTGATGAAAATGAGAAACTGCTGAGCGTTAATGAAAACCTCATCATTGTTCTCGTTCCTCGCCAGCGCGCGCTGCGCACCTGGATCGCGGAGATTCCAGCCAAAGACTTTTCGCATGCGGGAGGCAACAGGCCTGTTTCCATTCCGTTTGTTTCAGACGCTGCCCTGCTGGTCTCGAGCGGTTCCAGCCATGATCACGTCTGGGCAGATCTTGAATTCCGCCCCGGCGACCACGAACTGGCTGCCATCCTGCCGACCACGCCGACAAAGTGCCATGTGGACGGCAGCACGAAGAGAATTGGGCAACTTGGCACTAGCCGGGCCAATCGGATCAGCTTCTCGACTCCCGAGTTGCCCTACAAGCCCTTTTCAATCACCAAGGTGAGGACCTGGATCGAAGAAATCTCCAGCCGGAACGGCGGCCAGTGGCTCTCGACTGCCTTGCGGCCGCTCGAGGGTCTTGGACGCGTGCCTTACGATTACGTCAAGTATCGCTCCGCGTCTTTCACGTACAGCAACCCCGGCAAGCTGTTCATCTCCACTTTTGCCGACGATGCGAAAAAGGTCTTTCTGAACGGCAAACTGGTTCCAGAAGCTTCCAGCGCAAAAAAACAAGTCGAGGTCGACCTTTCGGCCTACGCAAAATCGGGGGGCAACACGCTCGAGATTGCCTACGAACTGTTCGGATCTCCCAACGGCGGCGAAGGTATGAACGAACTGAAAGGGATCGAGTCCGTCCGCCTGGGTGAAAAAGCCCAGTCCGCCACTCTGCTTGAACGCTGGCAGATTCAAAGATTTCCTGCTCCCTCGCAAGGCCGGGGTAGAATCGACCCGGACAAGGTTCCTGGGGGCTGGAGCCGGCCTGTAGCAATCGGCACGGGCGGAGACAAAGAGATTCTTCCACTCTTCACCTGGTGCAAAGCAGAGTTTGACATGGAACAGCCTTCCGAAGAGTGGTTCGCCCCGTGGAAAGCCACCTTTGAGGCTGACCGCGATGCCCTTCTCTACCTGAACGGACATTTCGTGGGCCGCTATGTGACCATCGGCCCGCAGAAGGATTTCTACCTTCCCGAACCCTTTTTCACCGCTGAAAAAGGCAGGAAAAACATCCTCACCATCGTCCTGGCTTATACCCGCCAGGCCGGCCACATTCGTACCCTGCGCATCGCTCCCTATGACGAATTCGTCACTCGGCGCACCCGGGTGGAATTTGAATGGTAGGATAGAGTGCGTCCGGCTCCACGCGTGGTTTCCGCCGGAGGACCTGTGCCCCTGCGCAGGTGATCAGAGTGGTATGGCGAAATAAGCGAATGACTAGGTCAACTCAAACACGGAAGCAATCTGGCGAGACCGGCTCCCCAAGGTCTGTCGGCCTGGGAATTATCGGAGTCGGAACGGTCGGCACGGGTACCATTAAGGTGCTTCAGGAACATCGCCAGGAGATCGAGCGCCGTCTCGGCTGCAGGCTCCTGCTCAAAATGATCTGCTCCCGCAGCATCCACAAGAAGGACCTTTCATGGATCAAGGAGAAGGTCGCGCTAACTTCCGATTGGAAGGATGTTGTCGCAAATCCGGAAGTAGAAATTGTAGTGGAACTGGTTGGCAAGCTCCCCACGGCCCGCGCCATTGCTTTTGCCGCAGTCAATGCCGGCAAGCATCTTGTCACGGCGAACAAGCAACTGGTTGCCGAGCACGGGATTGAACTGGTCGGCCGCAGCCTGGCGAAGGGCGTCAAGCTGGGTATTGAAGCCTGCGTGGCCGGCGGCACGCCCATCCTCCACGCCATCCGCTCCGGCCTGGCCGGAGAAAGCTTTGAGGCGGTTTACGGCATCCTGAACGGAACCACCAACTACATCCTGACGCAAATGGAACAGTGTGGCGTCTCATTCGCCGAGGCGCTCGGCAAAGCCCAGGAACTCGGCTATGCTGAGCCCGATCCCACCTTTGACGTTGAAGGTTTTGACGCACGGTACAAGATCGCCATTCTCACCATGGTCTGCTTCGGCCAGGCGGTTCCGGTACGGGAGATTCCCGTCGAGGGGATCACCCGCATCGAGCAGGTCGATTTCGCCTATGCCCACCGGCTGAACCGCACCATCCGGTTGATTGCCGTCGCGCGCCGGCAGCAGCGTGACAGCCTGGAAATCGCGGTGCGTCCCATGATGATTCCGCAATCCTCCCAGCTTGCCAACGTCTGGGGAAGCACCAACGGCATACTGCTGCTGGGCAACAAGGGCGGCACCACGATGCTGACGGGCCGGGGCGCAGGAGGCGAGCCTACCGGTGTGGCTGTCCTCTCCGACGTTGTCGACATCGCCAGGGCGATCTCGGCGGGGGGAACAGGCAGCACCCCCCTGGGTTACTCCGAATGGCATAGGAAGAAGATCGGCCGATCCTCCCGTGAACCCGTCAGTTCCTATCTTCGCCTTGTTGTGCGCGACCGCCCCGGCATCCTGGCACGTGTTTGCGCCACACTCGGCCGCCACCGGATCAATATTGACTCGGTTCTCCAGGAACCCGCCATGCCGAAGGAGTACCTGCCCTTTGTCATGACGCTCGAACCCACATCGCAAGATCGCGTTCGCCGGGCTGTCCGGCAGATTGCACGTCTTCCGTTCCTTGTTCAGTTACCCCTGCTTCTGCCTTTCGTAGACTTTCCATAGCCGCTGGCTTAGGCCTACATCCCGCGCCCCTCCTGTACTTGAAGCAACGCCGCTCCGCCCAGCTTGCATCTTAATAGTTAGAACCGCGGGCTGGAGGAATGCGGGCGCACAACAAGCGCCGGCTTCCTGAAGGCCCGAGGGATAGGGGGCAGGGGCTTATGTACGCCAGGTGTTTCGCCTGATAAAGGCGCGCGTGATCTTTCGCCCGCACGCGGCGGAGGCCGTCTTTTAGCCCCCAGAGAACATTTTCGCGCCTGCAGTGCGATATGGTCTCGCCAGCAACGCCGTGTTATTCCCAGACCCTGTCCTTCCAGTTGCCCGACATTCACCTATTATTTAATTAGTTATCATGTGCCTGCGAGATGTGCACATTTCAGATCTGTGCACGACCGGAAAGGCTTCAAGTAACATTTTTGCCTCGGCGTGCATCTCACAAAGTGTCAGGTTCAGGAGCTGCACTGAAGGGTGATAAAAAGCGGCTTGGACATGACTGCTGTAGAAAAGGAGGCAATATGCGTTTGAACGTTGCACGAACCATTGAAACACTTGTTGTAATTGGGTTATTAATGCCTGTCGGGATGTTATTTGGGGTATCAACCTCCACGCTGCCTGCTGTGAATTCCAGCAGCGCCAACTGGAAATATTCCGAACAGGCAACGACATTACTGAATCAAATGCAGGGGCTCGCCCAGAAAGTTACAAAGGAGCTTGGGCCCATACAAGTTCAGGAATACCAGCTTGACTGGCAGGAACAGGGATCAAGACTGTCGGCATCCAAGGCAGATATCAACAAGATGAGCAATGACCTGGCCCGGTTGGACACGATGAAGAAGGGGCTTGAGCCCTGGCAGAAGACTCTCGTCAACAGGGTCACACCCCATGTTCATGAGCTGATCTATCAGGCAAACACGGCTATCAAGCAACTGGCCAAATACGAAAACAAGACTCGCTTGGCCCTGGCCGAGTATCCGGAGAATATCAACATCATGTACAACAATGCAAACCAGATGGCAGGGGACATCGGAACGGTCACCCAGTATGCGCACGCCGAGCAGCAGATGGCAGCGCTCCAGCATCGCGCCGTGAATACCGCTTCCTGATGGTCTGCCTGACGAACGGCTTTTTGCAGAGGCCTCGCGCAAAGCGAGGCCTTTTGCTTTCTGGCGCCGTCCGCCACTGCCAGGTCGTCTGATATGGAAACAGGAATGGCCTACTGTGATACCTGAAACTCGAAAGTCGTGTCCGGCGTCACCTTGCTTCCGGGAAGAGGCAATTGTTGAAGGATCGTACCCCCCGCAACACCCGGCGACTGCGTTTGGGTGACGGTAATATTCTGGAACCCCGCCTGCTCCAACTCAGCGCGAACCATCCCAATGTTTTTTCCCTGAAAGTTAGGGCACAGATAAGCTACGGGGGTCGGACCCAGCGAAACCAGGAAGTTGACGGCAGGCGTCTGCAGATCGGTTGTAGCGGGGGGTGGGTCCTGAGCCACCACCTGGTTCGGCTGGTCCTGGTACCAGTAAAGCGCAGCGATGTCGCCGATCGTCAGTCCGCGCTCGACGGCGGTGATTCGGGCCGCGCGAAGGCTGCGCCCGATCAGGTCAGGAACCGTCACCCGCGGAGGTCCCAGGCTCAAAAGCACGTGAACATCCTGCCGAGGCCTGACGCTGGTTCCGGCTGCCGGCATCTGTGAAACCACGGAGTCTGCCGCGAGCTTTTCACTGTAAAGTCTGTCTACGACATCCAGTTTAAGGCCTAACCCGCTCGCCACGCTCCGTGCCTGTTCGACCGGCATGCCCACCAGGCTGGGCACCGTTTCCTGCCGCCCGTGGATTGTCAGGCGAATGGTGGTGATGGCGGAGATAACGGCCACTGCCAGAAGGACAGCACCGAGGAGAAACAAGCGAAACAGGGCCCGGATTCTACCGCCGACTTTCATTTTCTCCCATTACTATGGCCGACCCGTGCGAAATTATCAAGAGGAGCCTTGACCTCACTGCACCTCAGCCGGAAGTTCCCGAATGGCCTTCCTGGCGCGGTTCCGGAGCGACAGGGTGCTTAGGTTCCGGTGCTGGTTCCACATGCACCAGCACATCGGCCACCCAGTCCAGGCTTTTCCGGACGGCGAAGCGCACCGCGGTCGCAATGTCGTGCGATTCCCTCACCGTCAGGTCCGGATCGACCTCCAGATGCAGGTCGACGTAGTACTGAAGGCCAACATTGCGGGCAAAACATTTTTCCACTCCCACAGCTCCCGGCACCGTCAGGCTCACTTCGCGAATGGCGGACATCATCTCGTCGTCCGGCATTTCATCCGTCAGCCGCGAAGAAGTTTCTTTTGCAACCCGCATGCCGGTAAAGATCACGAAGAGCCCCACCGCAAAACCGCCGTAGGAGTCCGCTGCAAGAAAGCGAGCCGGGTCCAGCAGCGTCAGTCCAAGAGCTGTCAGCGCTGTCAGAGCCGAAAGAATATCCACAAAATCATTCCAGGCGTCAGCCGCCAGCGCCGCGCTGCGAATTCTCTTGCTGAAGTGGAACTTGACTGCCGACATCACCCCTTTGGCGACCATGGAAGCGAGCAGCGCCCAGATGCCATAAGCAGCTGGAATCTGGTGAACCTCCTCCACTCCCTGGAGCGATCGGTAGCAGATGCCGATGCCGGCAAGAAAAAGGATGAAGCCGACCAACAGGCCGGTCAGCGTCTCGTACCGTCCGTGCCCGTAAGGGTGCCCTTCATCGGCCGGCCGTGAGGCCACAGCAAAGCCGAAAAAGACGGCGGCAGCAGCCACCACGTCTCCTGCCGACTCGAATCCGTCCGCCATCACCGATGCCGACCGGCCCACAATGCCGACGGTAATCTTCAGTGCGGACAGCGTGGCGCTGACTCCAATGCTGGCAAGCGCCACCCGCTTGCCGATCCTGATTTTCGCTGAACTCTTCAACCGTTGTCCTCTGTGACGGGTCCGCCTGGCGCTTTCGAGTCCCCAGCCCTGCAAATCCCAAGCTGAATGGCTCCTCTGTGCCAGCCCCGCATCTTACCGCACACTTGGCACCCCGCGCCACCCTCAGGCACCGCCGCGCGCTTCTCCCAAATGGCGCATGCCTGTCGGGCTGTGCCATGGAGGTCGATGCTCGAATTCCAATCCCGGGAACCGCAATGGCGCACCCAATCGCAAGCAAGAGGTTATCGGATCGCTTTCTTCATTTTCCCCTTGCACTTCAACAGGACGGCGACTACAATGGCCCCTATAGAAGCACAAGGGGAATGTTATGCCAAACGAACAGATTGAGCTGCCGCAAGGCGCACTTGACCGCCTCATCCTCAAGACGCTGGCTCTCGAGCCGCAGCATGGCTGGGCCATTGCGGAGCGCATCGGGCAAGTCTCCAAAGATGTGCTACGCATCAAGCAGGGCTCACCTTACCCTGCCTTGCACCGGCTCGAGCGGCGTGGCGGGATCAAGGCAAGGTGGGGCGCGTCAAAAAACAACCGGCGCGCAAAATACTACGAGTTGACGAAAGCCGGGAGGAAGCATCTTGAATCCGAGGAAAGTGCCTGGCAAAAGCTCACGGCTGCAATCGGTCAGGTATTAGAAACGGCGTAGCGATGCACCATGTTCAGTAATCTCCGGTATCGACTTCGCGCTTTGTTCCGGCGCAATTCAATGGAAACAGATTTGGACGATGAACTGCGCGCCCACATCGAGCACCAGGCGGAGAAATATATTCAGTCCGGCATGAGTCGCGAACAGGCTGAGCGGCGAGCGCGGCTCGAATTCGGCGGCATCGAACAGGTGAAGGAAGAATGCCGCGACACCTGGGGCGTGCGGTTCATCAATGAGTTACTCCAGGACCTCCGCTACGGC
>JBJKQK010000258.1:0-18565 GCA_046705285.1 Terriglobia bacterium | reverse complement strand
TTGCGAGCGATGCGAAGAGAATCGCGTGGCGGCAAGTGACGGGGACCGTGGGGATTTCCGACCGGAGCCTGCGGCGCTGGAATCGGCGGTATGAACATCAGGGCTGCGACCGGTGTTCGACCGTCTGCGGGAACGACCGAGTCAGAGGCGGTTGCCGTCAGAGGTAGCTGAACAAGTGCTGCGACCCTAAGCTGAGAAATGGGCGGACTTCAACGTGAGCATGGCCACAACCAGAGAACGCCGGACCGTTTTGAGGTTCCTTCGATGCTGCGGGCCGGACTTCGGCATACTGCATAAGCCTGGCCTCTTCAGATCAGCATGGGCTGCCCGCCAGAGACAAAAAACGCGGGGTTTCGGCAATGACAGGCGGGTTCATTCCGGCTGCGATGACCTGGCAACCCCAGCCCCCCCCCTTGATTGTTGACAAGAGAGATGGCATCCGGTATTGTCAATGACTTAGGGGAGCGAGCATGAGCAAACCAACCGATCTGGTCCAGGGCACTCTGGACCTTCTGATCCTCAAAACGCTGGCTCTCGAGCCCCGGCACGGATGGGGCATCGCGCAACGCATCCGTCAGGTCTCCGGCGACGTGTTGCAGGTGAACCAGGGCGCGCTCTATCCGGCGCTCCATCGCCTGGAGCAGAACGGCTGGATCAGGGCGAAGTGGGGCGGATCCGAAAACAACCGGCACGCCAAGTACTATTCACTTACGCCTGCCGGCCGCAAGTATCTGGAGCGCGAGGAGGCCAACTGGCGACGGCTCTCCGCAGCCATCGGCCTTGTTCTGGAAAACTCGTAGAGGCGGTTTTACGCCGCCACGAGGATGCCGCTATGCGCTGGATCTACAAATCACCCCTTCGGTTGCGATCGCTGTTCAAGAAGAACTGGGTTGAGCAGGAACTGAGCGAGGAACTGCGCTTCCATCTGGAAAACCAGATCGAGCAGAACATCGCGCAAGGCATGAGCCCGCAGGAAGCCCGCTACTCGGCACTGCGCCAGTTCGGCAACGTGGGAACAATCAAGGAAGAATGCCGCGACAGTTGGGGCATGCGCTTCATCACTGAGTTCCTGCAGGATCTCGGTTACGGCCTGCGACAGCTCCGCCGCAGCCCCGGCTTTACGGTTGTCGCCGTCCTCACCCTCGCCCTCGGCATGGCTGCCGCTGTGTCGATCTTTGGTTTCGTGGACTCCGTGCTGATCCGGCCGCTGCCATACTCCAACCCCTCGCGGCTGATGGCCGTCTTCAAAACGTCGCCGCTGGGCGGGCGGCAAATGGGGTATTCCTATCCCGATTACCTGGACCTGGAGCGTTTCAATGCCGCTTTCGCTTCGATTGCCGCCTACGACGGGTCCGAATCCTACGTTCTCTCTGATGGAGCAAGCGTCCATCGGGTCAATGGCATTGGCGTGACAAGTGGATTCTTTCGCGTCCTTGGCGTTACGCCGCTTCTTGGAACCGATTTCTCTTCTCGCTCCGCGACTGAAGATTTGCAGGCGGTGCCGTCAACGGTCATCTTGAGCTACCCCGCATGGCAGGAGTGGTTTGGCGGAAAGCCGGATGTGCTGGGAAAAACCGTCACGCTGAATGGGGAAGCTTATACCGTGATCGGCGTGCTGCCGCGCAGTTTCCAGTTTGCTCCCACGGGAGCGACTGAGTTCTGGACAACGCTGCATCCTTACGCCGGCAATCCCTGCACATCCGGCCGCGGATGCGCGGTGATGGGTGTTGTAGCACGCCTGAAGAATGGAATAACACTGCAACAGGCATCGACTGACGCACAGGCCATTTCCGCACAGGAAGCCAGGCGATATCCGGATCCGGACAGAAACCGGGGAGCAAGTGTCGTTCCCTTAAGCCAGGCGATCCTGGGCAACATACGGCCGGTTTTGCTGGCGCTGTTTGCAGGCGCGGGGTTACTGTTGCTGATCGCTTATATCAACGTAGCAAGTCTTCTGCTGGTCCGCTCTGAGAATCGCAGGCGGGAGTTTGCCGTGCGTGGAGCGCTCGGCGCCAGCCGGGGACGACTGGTGTGGCAGTTTGTCACCGAGGGCATACTTATCGTGGCCGCCAGTAGCGCACTGGGGCTGTTCGCCGCAACACTCGCACGGCGGTTGCTGCTCAAATTGATTCCGGCTGACATGCTGAGCTTCATGCCCTGTCTGCGCGGGTCGGGCTGGAACTGGCATGTCGCGGCGTTCGCGATGCTGCTTCTATTGATTGCGTGCGCGTTGTTTGCGATGACGCCGGCCCTGAGGCTTCCCTTCACCAACCTCCGTGCCGGCCTGGCGGAAGGCAATCTCGGCGCCGCGGGAACAGCCTGGCGGCGACTTGGGACGAGGCTGGTTGTTCTGGAACTGGCGACGACGATGGTGCTGCTGGCGGGGGCAGGGCTGCTCGGCAAAAGCCTTTACAGGCTGATGCACATCGATCTCGGATTCGTTCCTGGTCATTTGGCCACGCTTTCGATTCTGGCGCCGGGATCGAAGTATTCGAAAAGTGCGCAAGCGATCGCGCTGCAAAGAGGAATCGTGAGCAGCCTCCAGAGCTTGCCTGGTGTTGCCGCGGCAGGTACGGCGAGCGACTTGCCCGTTGGCGGGGAAGGCGGCACACAGATAGGATTCGTGGACAGGCCGGGCCTGGGTGAAAATAACGCAGTCGGGCACATCATAGTCAGTCCGGGATACCTTTCTGCCTTGCAGGCTCAATTATTGAAAGGCCGCTATTTTAATGAAAATGACAACGCCGGCGCGCCTCTTGTCGCAATCATCAATCAAACTCTGGTGCGGCGCTATTTCCGCGGTGTGAACCCGATCGGCAGGCAGTTTTTCTATCATGCACATGGGAGTGACGCGAAATTAGACGGGCCTGCGCACCCAACCCGGATTGTCGGGGTGATTGCGGACGTCAAACAGAACGCATTGGACGGGCCCGTAACGCCAGTCGTGTACACTCCGTTTGACCAGGAACCGGGTCCCTCATTTTCTGTCGCCGTTCGGACATCACAGAGCGCCGCGGCAGCGCTGCCGACGCTGATCGCCACTCTCCATAAAACTGATCCCGGAATCGTGACCTCTGGTGCGGCCACCATGCCTGAGATTATCCAGGATTCGCAGGCAGCTTACTGGCATCGCGCTTCGGCGTGGCTGGCAGGCGGCTTCGCCGCACTCGCGCTGGCACTGAGCATCGTCGGTCTGTACGGAGTGATTGCCTACTCTGTGAGCCGAAGAACTCATGAAATTGGAGTCCGGATGGCACTGGGGGCAAGCCGGGGCTCTGTCTTGCGGATGATTCTGAAGGAAGCCGGCTGGTTGACTCTCATCGGACTCGTGATCGGCATTCCGGGCTCGATTGTTGCCGGCATGCTCATGCGCAGCCTGCTCTTTGACGTTCACTCCTGGAATGTTTTGATTCTGGGTGCCATCGCCGCCGTGCTCGTCACCGCCGCTCTGCTTGCGAGCTACATCCCTGCCCGCCGCGCGGCCAAAGTCGATCCCATGGTAGCGCTGAGATACGAGTAAAGCTGAATCCAGCCTGACATCCTGTTAGAATAGCTGTTTGTACCCTTTGGAATTGGGGCGATGGCATCTAGCTTTACAGAAAAGTATGACGTGGTGGTGGTCGGCGCGGGACACGCCGGCGCTGAAGCCGCGATGGCTGCGGCGCGCATGGGGCTGAAAACCGCGCTCTGCACCATCAATCTGGACCTGATCTGCCAGATGTCCTGCAATCCTGCCGTAGGCGGCATCGCCAAAGGCCACCTGGTACGCGAAGTGGACGCGCTGGGCGGCGTGATGGGCGAGGTGATTGACGCCGTCGGCATACAATTCCGGCTGCTGAACACCAGCCGTGGTCCGGCCGTCTGGTCACCACGCGCGCAGGCCGACAAGAAGCTCTATCGCGTGAAAATGCGCCAGGTGCTCGAGCAGGAACCCAACCTCCACATCAAGCAGGCGGAAGTCATCGACCTGATTCTGGAAGATGCGGGCGCGCAGACATCGCCCGCGAGCGATGGAAATCAGCCCCGGCGGCGCGTTCGTGGCGTTCTGTTGCGCGATGGCCGCACGGTTGAAGCCGGCGCGGTGGTCGTCACCACCGGAACGTTCCTGAACGGCCTCATCCACTGCGGCGAGCAGAAGTATCCCGCAGGGCGTTCGGGCGAGCCTCCCGCCGTGATGCTGGGTGAAGCTCTGCGCCGAATGGGATTTGAAGTCGGCCGGCTGAAGACCGGCACGCCTCCCCGGCTCGATCGCCGCACCATCGACTTTTCGCAGTTCAAGGTGCAACCCGGCGATCCGGTTCCCACGCCTTTCAGTTTCCGGACGTGCGCCATCACCCAGGAGCAGACGGTCTGCTGGATCACTTTCACGAATGACGAGACGCACCGCGCAATTCGCGAGAATATCCACCGCTCGCCCCTCTATTCCGGGCAGATCAAGGGCATCGGCCCGCGCTATTGTCCGTCGATTGAGGACAAGATCGTGAAGTTCCCCGACAAGCCGCACCATCAGCTTTTCCTTGAACCCGAAGGCCTGGACACGAACGAAATCTATGTGAACGGCATGTCCACTTCGATGCCCATTGACGTTCAGGTTGCTATGGTGAAATCGATCCCAGGGCTCGAAAACGCGGAGATGATCCGGCCGGGATACGCCATCGAATATGACATGATCCAGCCGACGGAACTCCGTCCCTGGCTTGAGACCAAAATGATCCAGAACCTGTTTCTGGCCGGCCAGATCAACGGAACCACCGGCTATGAAGAAGCTGCGTGCCAGGGCATCATGGCCGGCATCAACGCTGGGCTGCGCGTCCAGTGCCGCGAGCCGCTGGTGATCGGGCGCGCCGAGGGCTACACGGGAATTCTGATCGACGATCTGGTCAACAAAGGCGTGGATGAGCCCTACCGCATGTTTACATCGCGCGCCGAGTTTCGCCTGCATTTGCGCATCGACAACGCCGATGAGCGACTGATGCCCATTGGCTACAAGGCCGGCACCATCAAGCAGAAGGATTACGACGACTTTCTCCACAAGCAGCAGCGGATTTCCGCCGCCACGCGCTTCCTGATGGAAACGCGGCTCGATCCGCAATCGCGCGCCGGGCGCGAGATTTACCAGCGGCTTGGCCTGATGAACGATGGTCAGTTCAACGCGCCAGCGCCCCTGAGCGGCGCGCAACTGCTGAAGCGGCCGGAACTCGGAATCGCGGATCTGATGGAATGGGTCAACGAAGGCCTGCGCGAGATCGGCAGCGAACCCATCGCGATGCATAACGGCGAGGGGCTGGCAACGTTGATGGCCCGCGAAGAGGCCCGCCGCATTGAAACTGACCTCAAGTACGAAGGCTACCTGGCCCAGCAGGAAAAGCACATCGAGCACATGAAGCGCGCCGAACAGCGCCGCATCCCGGAATGGTTCGATTACGGCAAGGTTTCCGGCCTCTCGCGCGAAGTGGTGGAAAAATTCACCCGCGTCCGCCCCATTACCCTCGGCCAGGCCCTCCGCATCCCCGGCATCACTCCCGCAGCCGTTTCGCTGGTCAACGTCTATATTGAAATCTTCCAGCGCCGAAGTGCGGAACAGCCCCGGGCGTGACCGCAGATCCTTCCGGCCGGCCCGTATTCACCGCTTCGGCTTCCACTTTTCGAAAAACGCCTTGAAATCCTGGTAGGGCATGGCGCGGGCGTTGGCGAACTGGCCCTGGCTTTGGGCATAGAGCAGTTTCCCGTACGGATTGAGTACAGCCATGGCAGGAATGCCCTTATCGATGGGCACGCCATATTCCTTGCCGACGTCGAGATTCTTGTCGAAGCGTCCCACGTCGATCTTGACAATCACGAAGTTCCTGGCAATCAGGCCAGAAAGACCAGGCTTGTGCATCTGCGCATCCAGCGCATGGCAATCCGGTCACCAGTTGGCGCCGAAGATCAGCACGATGTTCCTGCCCGTTCTGCCGGCTCGAGATATAGCGGCAGCAATGTCGCGGCGAGCATCGGCGTGCTCGTTGTAAATTGGCCGGCTTGCGGCCTCTGCCCCAAAGGCTTCCAAAGCCAGCCCGCAGACAGCCAGAAAAACAATTGCTTGCCTGATGTGACTTATCAGTCCTGCTCTCATATTTTCCCGATCATAAATAAAAACTGTAGGGAATGCACCCTCCAACTGACTCCTGAAACCCATTGCCGGGGACTACCCCGGCTGGTTGAAGAAGGGCTCGCCACGTTTGCGATATTTGAATGCGGCGCGCTCGTCAAGTTCGATTCCCAGACCCGGCTTGTCGGTCACTTCGACGTAACCTTTTTCGATCAAAGGTTTCTTGCGGCCCTTGATGAGCTCATCGAAGAACGGAACGGACTCGGCGTGCCATTCGAGCGCCAGAAAGTTGGGCGTGGCTGCGCAAAGATGTACGGAGGCCATGGTGCCGATAGGGCTTGAAATGTTGTGCGGAGCGACGGCGACGTAATGCACTTCCGCCATGTCGGCGATGCGCCGGCCTTCGAGCAGGCCTCCCACTTTCTGGTAGTCAGGCGCCAGGATATCCACCGCTTCGCGCTCCAGCAGTTCGCGGAAGTTGTGCCGCTGATAATGATTCTCGCCGGTGGCAATGGGGGTGGAAGTCGCCTCCGTCACCCTTCGAATGGCGTCATTGTTTTCAGGCGGGACAGGGTCTTCCAGCCACAGCAGGTCGAAACCCTCGCAGGCGCGCGCGAGTTTGATGGCGTCATTCACGCCGTAGTTCCAATGGCAGTCAATGGCAAGATCGACATCCGGTCCCAGCGCCTTGCGCAGCGACCCCACCAGGCCGGCCATCAGGTTGATTTCCTTGCGCGTCAGCGTGCGATTGTAATCGTCCAGGGAGAATTTGCTGGGAACGTCCACATCAAACTTCAGGGCCGTAAAGCCGCGCCGCTTCATGGCCACGGCGTGCTGTGCGTAATCCTGGGCGCGAACCTTGTTGGCTTCAGACTTCTGCCCGCCGTGGTATTTGGTGCTCAGCTCGGCTCTTGTTGGCAAGTCCTTCCTCCACTTTTCAGCGGGTTCAGCCCCGCGAGCCTTCTTTGCCCAACCCGGCGTGCGCGGCAGCAGCACCGGCGAAAGGCTCGACAGTCCTTTGCCCGCGTGGCAGTCGGCATAGATCCGAACGCGATCCCGATACTTGCCGCCCAGGAATTGATAGACCGGAAGATTCGAAGCCTTGCCCACAATGTCCCACAAGGCCGTTTCCACGCCGCTGATGGCATGGAAGCCCATGCCGGCCGTTCCCGTAGCGCCCATCGCCGTGCGCATCAGGCGCGCCAGGCGGTCCACGTCGCGCGGGTCTTCTCCCAGCAGGAATTCGTTGAACTCGCGGATCACGCCCGTCAATCCGGGAGCGAAAAACGCCTCGCCCCAGCCGATGATGGATGCATCCGTGCTCACTTTCACAATCGTCCAGTCGTAATTTGCTTCAATAACCGCAGTTTCAATTTTGGTGATCCGCATGGCTCGCTTCAGTTCCCTTTCTTGGTCAAGTGTGACATCGCGGCAAGCAAAGATTCTGGCCCGCGTTCAAAAGTCCTCTGCACCAGACAGGGCACTATATCAGGGGATGGTGTGAAATGCCATTGGCTCGTTCGGGTCCGGAGTTGGCAGGCTTTTGCGCGGCATGCCGGACCGAATGCTGCCACTGCAGCGCAAATCGGGTTGCTGACCGGGAAAGGCTATTGCAGCGCCTTAAGGTCTTTCTGGAGATTACTGATGGCGGCCTTGGATACCTCGGACGGCACCAGGTCCGTCGAACGTCGCGCGTAAAGCTTGTCGCCCACCTGGGAAACCTGAACCGTCTGGGTCTTGTTGTGGTCGCCATATTGAACCTTGAAAGTGTACTTCGGCTTCCTCAGGCCGTAGGCCGCCAGGTCCGTCGGGTGCTTCGTGGGGAACGACTGCGCGCTCAGGTCGCGGAGGTCCTGCAGAAAACTCTGCATTTTATCGCTGGAAACAATCATGCTGGCCGGCTCGACCTGCTCCCACTTGCTGTTCTTGTGCTGCACAAACACGTGATGGCCCTCGGGGCCGTCCACGGTTAGTCTCTTGGCCTCAAAGGTGGAAAAGGTAAAGAGGTCTTTGGACCGCAAGTCTGAAGGCTTTTTCTGGAACTGCGACAGAAAATCCGAGCCGAGCGTAAAGACGGGAGCAATATCTGTATTCATGGCGTAATAATTGTCGCCATCTTTCTTGCCCAGGACCAGAGTCTGGCCGCCCTGATCTCCACTCAAATGGATGGTCAGAGTAGGATTAGAAAAGCCGTATCGTCCCAAATCCTTCTTGCTCTCTTCCACGATACTCTGCATGGACGCACTGCTAAGCTCATCGACGAGGCTTTGGACGGTAAAGCGGTCTGCGCGAACAGGAGGCGGCAACATCAAATCCCAGATGCCGTCGGCATTCTTCACCAGCATGTAGGTGCCCTTCTTCGAGGTGACATCGATTCTCCGGAGGTCGGAGGAGGCAAGCGTGAGCACCTTCTTGTTTCGCAAGTCAAACAGGTTCTTTTCAAGCGAATCTTTCAGATAACTGGCCAGCGTAAAGACGCGCTGCTGGCCGGCAACCTGCGCGTAAATGCCAGTGTCCGTTGGCGTGGAGCTCCCCATGCGCAGGGTGAATTCCTGCGGTTTGGCTTTCGTCTTGACTTCGATCGTTGCTTCGGGCGGGTCCAGGCCAAATTCTTTCAGGTCGGTGGGATGTTCGCTGATAATCTCAGACGGCGTGGCGCTGGTCAGGCTGCTGAGAAAACTGTCAATGGCCGAAGAATCTGTGGACAGCTTTTCCGGCTCCGTGATCTGCCAAGTCTTGCCGTTAAGAACGCAAGTAACGGGCTTACCCTTGCTCGAGGTCAGGGTAAACGCGACAATCTGATCACGTTTGGCTGGAAAGATATTCTGAGAGGTTGGGGTCTTCGTCTTCGAGGTTGGGGCAGCCTTTTTGCGCCCGTAGTACGTGAAAATGCCCCAGAGCCCCCCCAGGACGGCCAGCGCAATCAGAGTTTGGAGATATTTCCTGTTCATCGGCGACGGCGCCACCACACTCCAGTGCCCACCAGGATGATAGCCAGTGGCAGGCCAAAAACGCCCAGGTAAAGCAGCCGACCCATCTGCCTCTGGTTCATGTCCAAAGTCTGGTGTTCATGGGGCTTGGGTCGGATGGAAATCAGGCTTTCCTCAGCCGAAAGCCAATTAACCATGTTCATCACCAGGTCTTCATTGCCCTGGAATCCGAGGTAGGCATTTGCACCCAGCAGAGATGTTCCCGTCACTACCAGGCGGCCTTCTTCCTTCTTCCCTTTGCCGTTCTGGGTACCGATCGTGTCCGCCACGGCAACTGTCAGAGGACCTTTAATGTCTCTTCCGGGCTGATATGAAACCTCCTTCATGCTGGGAGTGAATCCCTCGACGCCGAAGCTGTCGCCCGAGGTCTCGCACAGCATTTCAGGGGTCGAACCGCCTTTGGCATCCTTGAGGACCTCCAGCGACCGGGAAAGCGGGAAAAGAGTGGCAGTCCGCTGCAATGGCTGGACAATGGGATTGGAACCGTACTTGATGATCAAAGGCATGTCCGGAGTGGTCCCGAAAAGCCTGGCGACCGGGTTCAAGTCCACAACCAGATCATCCCGGACCTTCACTCCCCAGCCGGCAAGAAGCTTTTCAAGATTGGGAAGTTTGACTCCCGGGTCCAGCATGATCAAAGCCCGTCCGCCACCCTCGATATATTTTCTGATAGTCGCAATTTCGGCCGGCAGGTAGTCGTGCTTCGGACCCGCAATCACCAGGACTTCACAATTAAGCGGAATCTCGTTTTTCTGGAGGAGCATCAAATTCTTAACTTCATAACTCTCATTGT
This sequence comes from Terriglobia bacterium, assembly GCA_046705285.1. Taxonomy (GTDB): domain Bacteria; phylum Acidobacteriota; class Terriglobia; order UBA7540; family UBA7540; genus SCRD01. The sequence continues at coordinate 8,691 of JBJKQK010000258.1, read as the reverse complement.
TCAGTTCTTTCTTGAGATCCTGGAAGCCGTTCCGGCCCGAGCCGTCGATATTGCGCTCGCCATGGCCTTGCATGAAATAGATGGTCTTCTCTCCCATCAGCACGCGGATCAGGGCGTTCGTTACGCCCTCTTCATTGGTACTCTGAGCCTGGAAATGCCTTTTCCCGGAGACGACCTCGATGGTGCCGTAACTCTGCACGCCGTACTCCTTTGCCAGAGCCGGCTGGCGGTCAGGATCAACATAGTGCACGGCAACGCGGTCAGAGGCATCCGCATATTCTCCCAGCAGGTCGCCCAGCCGGCTAAAAGCACTCTTGCGATCAAATGCGTAAATCGTGACGTTTTTCTTCAGGCCTTTAAGGATCTTCACGCTTTGGGGCGACAGACTGTATTCGTGGTTCGGGGTCAGATCCCAGCGCTTATCGTGACGGTTCGCAAACCAGTTGATCAGCACGATGATTGCAATGCCGATCAGGGTGTACAAAGCGAGATTCACGCCCTGCAGAATTCGCTGGCGGCCTCCTCCTTTCGGTCGATCTTTATGCGCCATCGTCAGACCCTCCCCTTCAAGGCTTCAACTGACCGCGCTGTCAAGAAAATGCCAAGTGCGATCACGGACACATAGTAAATCACATCCTTCAGGTCAACGACGCCCTTCGCGAACGACTGGAAGTGCGTGGTCAGCGACAAGTAGGAAAGTACGTGGCTGATCGTTCCGCTGGAATAGGCTGTGACCCAGTTCAAGACGTAAAACATGAGAAAAGCCGCAAACGAAACGACTGCTGCGATAATCTGATTTTTCGTGAACGTCGAAATCCACATGCCCAGAGCCAGCAACGAGCCACCAAACAGGAAAAGTCCTACGGCTTGCGCGATCAGCGGCTTGGCGAAGGGATTGCCGTAAATGAACAGCGTACTGATGAATCCAAACGTAATGAGCATCAGCGCACCAAAAAGCAGGAGCGCACCCAGGAATTTGCCAATGATAATCTGGAAGTCGGTAACCGGCGACGTGAGCAGGAGTTCAATGGTGCCAGACCGTTTTTCCTCGGCGTAGAGCCTCATGGTGATCATCGGAATCAGGAGCAGCAGAACGATCGACAGGACGCCCTCAAACAAAGGCCGGATCACGAAATCGTTGATCGTCATATTGGGCATGCCCATGCCGCCCATTGCCTGCATCCGGAAAGTCTGCACCACATAGGTGGCCGTAAAACTGTAAAAGAAGAATCCGCACAGCACCGCGTAGACGGCCATCACCAGATAGGCGATGGGCGAATGGAAATAGGCACGAATTTCCTTGCCTGCCACTGCCAGAATATTCCGCATCTCGATTGCCCCCTCAAAACTGGTTGGCTAAGCCGAATTCCGGCCGCCTCCCAGCATCCGGACTGAGTGAACTCAATTAGCAGGGTGCGCATCCGCGCTTTCAGCCGGCGTTTCACCATGCGCAGCCGCTTCCTCGCTCAAGTCCCGGGTCGTCAGTTTCAGGAAAATGTCTTCCAGGCTCATCCCGCTGGTCCTCAATTCAAAAAGCCCCCATCCGGATTCCACGATGGCGCGTGCCAGTTCCGCCCGCACGTCGCGATTCTTTTCCGTGTGAACCTCCACCGTGACGCGAGCGCCGGAAGTGTCGCGCGGCTCAACCAGGTTTACCCCCGTAACATTCTGAAGCTTGCTCATAATCTCCGGGGCAGGGCCCTCGACGGTTACGAGCACTGATCCGTACCCCTGCAGGCGCGCAGTCAATTCCTCCGGGGCTCCCATGGCGACCACGCTACCTTTATTGATCACCACAACGCGCTGACAGGTCCTTGAAACCTCCGGTAGGATATGGGTACTCAGGATAACGGTGTGCTGTCCCGCCAGTCCCTTGATCAGTTCCCGCGTCTCGATAATTTGCTTGGGATCCAGTCCCGCGGTCGGTTCGTCGAGAATCAGCACATCAGGGTTGTGGATGAGTGCCTGGGCCAGCCCTACGCGTTGCCGATAGCCTTTGGAGAGTTTCCCAATCTGGCGGTGCTGAACATCAGTGATCGAGCATTTTTCGCTAACCTCTCCTATCCGTTTCTTCAGGTCGCCCCGGGCAAGCCCCTTAATGCGGCCCACGAATGCCAGGTACTCATCAACCGTCATGTCGGTATAGACCGGAGGACTCTCCGGCAGATAGCCGACGCGCTTCTTGGCATCAAGCGGCGCCTCAGCCACGTCAAAACCCGCAACACGGACCCGGCCCGCGCTCGGCGAAAGAAAACCCGTAATGATCCGCATCGTGGTCGTCTTGCCGGCGCCATTCGGACCCAGGAACCCGAGGATCTCCCCCTTTTGAACCTGGAAGCTGACGTCGGAAACCGCCAGGGTCGGACCATAGCGTTTAGTCAGATTTTCGACCTCTATCATACGAGCAAATCCTCATGCTGAAAATGAGTGGTGGGACCTTCAACTGATCTTGATCTCTCCCCCATGTCAAGCGCAGGCCGCGAGGGCAACCACAACTCAATATGATAACCAAAATCGGTTGAAGGTTGCCAATCACTTTATTTTGTGTTCTCCTGAAGGGTTGTCTTCCGCAGCACTTAAAGCCTTTTTTAACATCACGAGAGAGAAAGCCAACTTATCTTTGGAGGAGACCATGGTTCTCAAAGACCAAATCGCACTAATCACCGGTGCCTCAAGCGGCATCGGATACGCAACTGCAATCGCCATGGCGCACGAAGGCGCCCGGATTGGAGTCAACTATCATAAGAACAAAGCAGGCGCCGAGCAAGCGGTTGCTGAAATCCGCAAAGCCGGCGGCGAAGCCGAGGTGATCCACGCCGACGTCACGTCCGCCAAAGAGGTCCAATCGATGGTGGACGCCGTACGGAATCGCTGGGGGCGCATCGACATTCTTGTGAACAACGCTGGCGATCTTCTGGCGCGCCACATGCTTTCCGACATGACGGAAGATTACTGGAATCAGATCATGGACCTGAACCTGAAGAGTGTGTTCCTTTGCGTGAAGGCGGTTTGGGAGGAAATGACGGCGCGTAAGAGCGGGAACATCCTCAACGTCGCGTCCATTGCCGGACGCAACGGCGGTGGCCCTGGGGCTGCGGCCTACTCAACCGCAAAAGGCGGATTGATAACCTACACCAAGAGTCTGGCCAAGGAATTGGCGCCCTACGGAGTTCGAGTGAACGGCATTGCGCCGGGCGTCATCGCCACGCCTTACCATGAGCGCTACAGCCCTCCCCCGGTTTTCCAGAAATTCATCGCCAACATCCCCCTCGGTCGCGCCGGGACTTCGGAGGAAATTGCCAGCGTGATCGTCTTTCTCGTGTCGCCGGCCGCGAGCTACATCGTGGGAGAAACCGTCGAAGTGAATGGGGGCATGCTGATGGATTAGGCGGGCTCACCTCGCCTTCCGAAGATAGCTGTTGATGTCACTCAGCACTTTACGCATCATTGTGCTCGTCAGCCTTCCCGTCTGCGTATTCTGCTGGCTGGGGTGGTAGGAAGCAAACAGCCGTGGCAGGCCACTCGACAACGCATAGCTGGCCCCGTGAGCGAATTGCATCTTTGATCGCGGGGGCAAATCAACCTCGCCTCGAATTACATTGAGGTAACGGTCGAATGCGATCCGGCCCAGCGCCAAAACGGCGCGAACCCGGTCCTGGAGTTCAAGCTCTTTCTCGAAATAGGGCTGGCAATTCCTCAACTCCTCGGGCAGAGGCTTGTTTCCGGGCGGCGCGCACCGCAAAACTGCCGTGATGTAACAACGGTCAAGCCGCAGGCCGTCTTCCCGGTTGTGGGAATCGGGCTGGTTGGCGAACCCCGCCTCGTATAGCGCCCGAAACAGGAAATTGCCTGAGCGATCTCCGGTGAACATCCGGCCGGTACGATTGGCGCCGTGCGCGGCTGGCGCGAGACCCACAATCATGAGTTCCGCCTTCGGGTCGCCGAAACTCGGAACGGGCTTTCCCCAGTATTCCCATTCGAGAAACATCCGCCGCTTTTCCCGAGCCACCTTCTCGCAATACCGCACCAGGCGAGGACAACGCCGGCACTGAATTACCTGCCGCTGCAGCTTTTCGAGTTTGTAATCAGAGGATTCAGCCATTGTGCAATACCGAGGTGCAACGTAAAGGGCTCTGAGTTCCATTCACCTCGTAGCCAGGGCAAGCAACGCGTTCCACTGCTTTTCCGAAACCGGCATCACTGACAGGCGCGGCAGCCGGACCAGGTCAAAGTCTCTCAGTGCAGACTGCTTCTTGATTTCCTCCAGCTTGACGGGCCGCGGAACCGTTCCCCGCGCGGCGATATCAACCACCACCAGGCGCGATTCCTTCTTTTTCGGGTCGGGATAGGGGTCGGTTAGGGCCTCCGCCAGGCCCACCACAGCCCGTTCTCCGCCCGAGTGGTAAATCATCACCTCGTCGCCCTGGCGCACCTTTCGAAGGTGCTTCAGCGCCAGATTGTTTGAGATCCCATCCCACACGGTCTGCTTATCGCGCGCAAGATCGCCATAAGAATAGTGCTCGGGATCGGACTTAAAAAGCCACTTGTTTGCCATCCAACCTCCCCTCATCCGGACAAGCCGGAACACGCGCGCCCCAAAGGCCACTCCGCTACCAGGGCCGTTCCGTTCCCTGTTCGCATGCCTGCTTGCCGTAACTTTTTATTTCCCGTGGCATCTACAGGAACAGTAGGTCACTTTGAGGAGATACCGATTTATGGGAAATATCAAACATCTCAACAACGAGCAATGGCAAGCCCTTGAGAAGGATTCCAAGCCCACTTTCGTGGATTTCTGGGCCGAGTGGTGCGCGCCGTGCCGTGCGATGGAGCCTGCCTTCGAAAAGCTGGCGGAAAACTATTCCAGTCAGTTCAACTTTGCCAAGGTCAATGTGGACGAAGAACCGGAACTCGCCGGAAAATTCGGCATCCGGTCTATTCCCACGCTGATCCTTTTCAAAGATGGGAAAATTGCTCAACAACTGATTGGCGCGCGGCCCTACAGCGAACTGGTTCGGGTTCTCGAAGCCCACGCTCCGGTTATCAGCAAATAAGGCCCTCTCGCCACTTCAGAACAAAAGGGCGTCCGATGTCTAAACATCGGACGCCTTTGTGTATTGGGAGCCTTGTGCTGCCGTCTGGTCGAGTCATCCTGCAGGAGGTTGACCCGAGCTTGCTTAAGCGGTTTAAGACGGCCGCGCGGTGAGCACGTTCGGAGTATTCGGGAAGAACCCCTTCGGCGTGCTGAGGTACCCGCTGATGCTATTCTTGTCCAGCTTGTTTACAACCAACTCAAGCGCGCTCGGCGCTCCCTGCACATAGAAGAACACGGGCTCATCCAACGCCTGGTCCTTGCGCTGGGTGCGTTTGTCGTCAAAAAAGAGATCGATCGTGTAAACATTCTGCTTCCGGTTGGTCTTCAGCAATTCGATCATAACGCTCCCGACCTTCTTGCGGGCGTGCTTTCGGGGCAGGCTGAACTCGAAATAGTCGCGGTCGGTACGATGGGCCAGAGCCACGAGTTCATCATGCGTCCGGGCAATTGCGCCAGACAACTCACCCTTCGTTCCCATCAGCGCTTCTTTTGTGGCTTCAATGTCCTTCGTGTTTCCCGCAAGGCCGGTCGAAAGCGCGCCAAACTTAGTGTTTGCCTCAGACTGGAGCTGGTTGAGAGCCTGGGAACTGGCTTTCTGTTCGATTGCCGCGTTCAACTGATGCACGGCCGCCCGCTGCTGCTTCTGAATGTTGGCGGCAAGTCGGCGGGCGCGCTCAAGTTCCGCCTGGGTCATGCCCAGCTTCTGGCTGGTCACATCGAACTGCGCCCTCAATTGGGCGTACTGATCGTCGCTCACATTCATCCGGCGCGTCAGAAGTGTCAGCTCGTTGTTGTGCATGGCCAGAGTCTTTCTGAACTGGGACCGCTGGCTCAAGGTCAGGTAGAGATTCACACCGATCAGAATCACCAGCAAGGCGAGCAGACCAATCACCACCTTGCTCGTTGATTGCGCCGACGGCGGCGCAACAGCGGGTGGCGGTGGCGGCGCCTGAACGTAAATGTACTGCGGCTGGCCCGGCGAAGGTTGTTGAGGCTGTCCGGCCCCGGGGAAGTTCCCGACTGCTCCTTGCGGAGGCCCCTGCGCAGGCCCAGTTTGCGCCGCACCAGGCTGCGGCGCCGGAGATGGTTGGCTGGGATCGCTGCGGGACGGCCGCGGTTCATTAAAGCCAAACATTGCGTGCCCGATATCGCGTCGTTCTTCCTTATCCGACATACGCTCTCCTTAATACAATTTCGATCGCAAGGGACTTCACCTTCTCATTTTCCACGGGAGACAGACGCCCCTCAGCGCTCTTAGACGTTAGCCGAGCCTGCGTGGTTTCCACTCCTGCTCCACGCATGCTGGCTATTAGCTTAAGTATCCACTGTCTTCAAGATTAACGCAAGATGATAGGAAGGCCCATCCGGCGGTCGCTGGGCGCTTTTTTTCTGACGCGGCAGCCTCCCGGAAATTACGCCGCACAGTGTCTCCGGGGATTTTTCCGCCAGCAGGTTGTATCAAGGCCGGGGAAATTTCTCCCACCAAACACCGGGACTCCCCCAAAAGGGCATCAAATCCCACGAGCTGCGGAACAAGGCCCGGTTTTGTGATAATAAGGTGGTGTGTACATGACGGATATGGTCAGTTTGTGCCGGGCGCTTAGTTTCTCAAAGGCCTTTGGGCAAGGTTCTCGACCGTCGTCCGGTCCTGAGGGATTGCTGGCCGCAAGCTCACTTTTTTGAAGGTCTGAACAGATGACTTCGCGCCGTCTCCTGCATCTTCTTTGGCTGACTTCCCTTCTCGGCGCCGGAGTGTTGTTCGTTTATCTGGTCCGGAAGACCGGCGTCGATCTTCTGCTGGAACAGATCCGCCACTTCGGGTGGAACTTTTCTGTTCTAATTGTCCTTTCCGGTGCGCGCAACATAGTCAGGACCGAGGCGTGGCGGCGCGCAATTGAAACAACCGAGAAGCGGCCGGGATTCTGGCGGCTTTTTGCCATCCGTCTGGTCAGCGGCGCGCTGACGGATTTGACACCGGCAGGCGCCGTTTTTGGCGAAGGCGCGAGAGCCTACATGACGACGCGTTATCTACCCGCCCCGGCCAGCCTGTCTTCGATTGCTCTGGAAGACCTCTCGTACCTTTTGGCGTCAGGGCTTTTTATCCTGAGCGGAATTGTCCTTTGGTTGCTGGAGCTTGCGCCCTCCGCCGCGCTTCCCGATTATGCAACCATCGCCGTGGTTGTTCTCATCGCCTTCGTTCTGCTCCCCTTTGTTTTGCTCCGCCGCCGCTGGATGCTGACCAGCCGCCTGATTCATCGGCTGAAGAAGAAGGCGAGGTGGCGTTTCCTGGAACGCTACGAGCCGACAGCACTAGCCTTCGAGGAGTCACTGCACGGGTTCTATGAAAACCGCAGGAAAGCTTTCCTCGGCGTCCTTGGACTGGAGTTTGCCAGCCAGTTTACCGGTATCGGTGAGTCGTTCTGGATTCTTCACGTAACGCTGGGACACGGCTCGCTGCTTGCGGCTTATCTTGTCGAATGCATGTACCGGATCATCACCCAGGCATTCATGTTTATTCCCTTGCGAATGGGCGTGGATGCGGGATCAACCGCGCTGGTGCTGAAGGCCGTCGGAAGCACGGCGGCCGAAGGTGTAACCCTGGCGGTCATCCGGAAGATCCGCACACTCTTCTGGGATGCCTTGGGTTTGATTCTTCTGCCCCGTTACAGTCTGCCTCGCAAGAAGAGTGACATTCTCAGAGTCTCCGTACCCCAAACTCACGAAAAATAGCCGTCAAAAGGACAAGGCGCTACCAGCTTAGAGTGCCTTCCGAGGGGAGAGAGCCTGCCAAGCCCTGGAAGAATGGGCTGTTCCTGGGGTGTGAAGCGCCGGCGACACCAGGGGTTTTTAAGGAATTGGCGCCGCTCGGCGCGAGCCATAGCACGCATGCAGGCAGAGCCCATCGCACCATAGGTCCCGGCTGCAATGGCAGTCTTCAACGCAACGGGCGTGGTTTCCGCCGGCTGCTGGCGGGTCGCAGCCTGCTGGTTTTCAACCATTCGTTGGTGGAAAACAGCCACCACGTCCACGCCTGATGAAACACCCAAGCCGCCAATGAGTTGCGTTTGAGCATAGCATTTTTCGCAAGGCTCGGAGTTACGGCGTCAAACTCCACAAATCCATCGAACAAGCCGTTCAAAACGGTCAGATACCATGGAATTACAACTTCCAGCAAATCAACCACTTATCAAGTCTTCGTCAGCTGCTGGCGGACAGGCACTTGCGGGGTAACAGCAGCATGGCACGTGCTGGAGACAATCTTCACGTCCAAAAGTTACTATTTTGCAATGACATGGCCCTCTGGTCGCTTTCTCCAGACGCATCCGGCAGTCATTCAGGATCGCGCTCCTGCACGAATTTTCCTTCCGAAGTTCGCCATTAGCGCAACTTCCGGGCAGTTGCCAGGCTAGCCTGGTTGTGACCGGGGGGAAGAAGAGTGGCGCATGTAGAAAGAATGGCAACGAATTTGCTCGAAACTTAGTGGGATGGAGCCAACTATGGCCGACAACGTCGAGTTACAGGCGCACAAAGGGCGGATTCGTTTTGCCGGCAGTTTGCGGAACAGCTGGAAACTTGGGTGCACAAGCGAACGTCTGTAT
>JBJKQK010000257.1:0-7943 GCA_046705285.1 Terriglobia bacterium | reverse complement strand
GCACCGTTTCCCCTTCCTTCTTCCCGTTGGCCCGGATCACCGAGTCCACGTCCGGCCGATAGGGCATGAACACCGCCGTCACAACCCGTCCCACCAGCCGCGCCTGGTGCGGATTCACCACCGTCCAATCAGGGTCGAATTGATTGCGATAACCGGTCCGCTGCAGCACTTCCCAGGCTTCTTCCGCTGTCACGTCCTGCAAGCGCTTCAAGAGGGAATCCGGCACGTCCGGACGCCCGTCCGCAAACCGCGGCCCATGCCAGTCCGGCGTGAACTCAATCAGCTGCTGCCTGGAAAACAGCCCCAACTGGGCCCACCCACAGACACTGAACCCAAACATAAAACCGACCAGAGACAACACCAATATAGTCTTCTTCATATCTCTCCTATGAGAACCTAACGTTTTATGATGTGGTAGATGTCCTCGAACACCCCTAGCCACGCGGCGTGAAGGATCCCGGCATCTGCAAACTCAAACACATGCCGAGATCCTTGATCACCTGCAGCCGACCAGCATGCCACGTTCCAGCCGGTTAAACAACTGTTAAGTTCTCAGCGTGACCGCAACGGTCAGAACGTCAGCGTCAGTGCAAATTGGAATTCCCGGTTATCGATGTTCGTGCTGGTGATTTCCCCTGCCGTCGGAGAACCAATCGACGAGTTTAGCCCCGCAACCGAAAACGACGGTGTGTTGAACACGTTGAAGGCATCGGCCCGAAATTGCAGGTTGAACCGTTCGGTAAGCTTTGTGTTCTTCACCATTGAAACATCGAACTCGACCAGCTTTGGACCAAACAGAAGGCCGCGGGCCGCGTTTCCATAAGTGTTCGCAGGAGGCGCAACGAAGCAGTTTGTATTGAACCACCGTGACGGGTCAGGATTTGAAAGCGCCCCCGAACAAATGCGATCCGGCCAGCTCGGTGCGCCGTTATTGACGCCCTGGTTAAGCGACAAGCTGTAGGGGAGACCGCTCTGGAGAGTGCCGATGCCATCGAACTCCCAGCCCCCGACTAACCGGCTGAGAGCGCCACTACTGCCAAGTGGTTGCCCTTGCCCGCCAAAGGGAAGCATATAAACCCAGCTTCCCACGAATCGCTGCCCAATGTCGAACCCCGAAGGTCCGTATCCGGCCTTTCGATCAGTATAAGTCTGAGGGTTGCCGACCTTGCCGCCACCGCTTGCAGCAGTACCGCCGTAATCCAGAGACTTGGACCATGTGTAACTGGCCAGGAACTGTAAACCGCGGCCCATGTATTTTTGTACTTTGACCTGAAGGCTGTTGTAGTTGGACATGTTACCCGGGAAATAATAGTTGAGGCTCGAGTCATTGGAGAGCGCCGGGATGAGACGTCTGGAAGCCTGCGAACCAGTCCCGGGCTGCACTTCGTTGGGGTTCCACCCTTCCAGGAGATGGATGCCCCGGCTCCCCGCATATCCGACATCCAACAGCAGGGTGGGTGAAAGCGAATGCTGCACGTCAAGAGTGTAGGACTCCATGTAAGGGGTCTTATAGTCGAACGCCCAACCGTATGCGGTCGGGTTGGCAGCATTCAATTCAGCCGTCGTAAAAGGCTGGACCGTCACGGGCGGGCCGAAAGGATCGGCAATCGTGGGGACGGAGCTCATCGCAGTTCCGAGCGGATACGTCGCGGGGCTGTAGTTCGCGGTAACCGTATAAGGTATGTTCTGCCCCAAGAACGGGGTCGCAGAGGGCATAAGCGGGAAAAAGCTGATCCCGAATCCTCCCCGGATCACCGTCTTGCCGCTTCCGATCGGGTCGTAGGCAAATCCTACGCGCGGCTGGATGCCGTTATACTGAGTTCTTACATTGGCGGTTTGGCTAGTTCCGTTGACACCCGGATAGACCAGGATATCGCGACTTAGATCTATGTTCGTGATATGGCCGAATTTCTCGATCGGCGATTTAAAGACGTCGTAGCGGACTCCGATATTCAGCGTGAGTTTTCGATTGACCTTCCAATCGTCTTCAAGAAAAGCGGCGTATTCGTTGTTCGAGAGGTAATACGGCTGGATCAGGTAGCCACGGGAACCACCTGTCGAATACCCCAGGAGCAGCGTGGCGAGCCCCGATCCGCCGGAATTGGTTACGGGGTCATTTGTAAAGTTATCGTTGAAGTTGATGCTCCCACGCGTGTTGCTGTTCGTAAAGGGCGAATAATCCCTGTGCAGCCACCTGACGCCGAACTTGAGTTGGTGGGGGCCCTTAATCCACGACACCGTGTCCCCAACCTGCTCGAGCGTATCCACAGGTCGCACCGGCAAGAACCCTGGCCCTCCGCTCAGGCCTGTGAAGTCCTGAACATTGATGTTGGGCAGGCCAGTGCTGAATGGCGTCACGTTAATATACTGAATGCCGAGCGCGTTGGCGGGTTTGTGCCCGAAATCCGATTGGACGGTATGAGGATCGGTGCGTGCATACCCGGTGAGGAAATCATTCACAATGTTTGAACTGAAAATGTGAGTCTCATCGAGTGCGAGCCCCTGGGTCTTCAAGTTCGTGTATTGGATTCCGGCAACGTATGGGCCAAGGTCGTATTGCTTGGCTTGCGCGGGATTCGAAGGCAGGCAGCAGGCGGATTGTCCCTGCGGGGCGTCGAGATTGTAATTCTCATACATAAACCGAACAAACATACTGTCTGCCTGGTTGAATGTATGATCTACACGGACGGTGCCGCTATTGTCGCTGACTGTGCGGTTGGCCGTATCAAGGTAGTTGTTGAAGTTGCCTCCGGTGTTTGGAAGCGGATAGATACTCGCCACTCTCTGGCCCACGGCGTCAATCATGTTCTGTGGAATCATATTGTTCGAAAACTGCGTGCGAACGCTCTGGCCGTTAACGACTGTAGTGGTGAGGGGATTGTAGATCGGGATCAAGTTCCCTTTGGAATCCGTGTATTGGCTGAAATCCCCGTTTCGCGTCAAGTCGGTAGGCACAGTGTTGACGAACGAGAGACCCTGAATCTGCTGTTGGCCAGCGTAGTCGAGGAAGATGAAAGTATGGTTGTGCCCGTTGTATATTTTGGGAATAACCACCGGTCCGCCCAAAGTGGCCTCATATTGGTTGCGGATGAATTTCGGCTTAGGCTGATTGGGAGCAGCAAAATAGTTGCGCGCGTTCAAGACCGTGTTGCGGAGAAAGTCCATAGCTGAACCGTGAAATTGGTTGGTGCCCGAGCGCGTGGAAACTGAGACGATTCCGGCGCCGCGGCCGAATTCAGCAGAGTACACTCCGGTCAGAACCTTGAACTCCTGAATCGACTGGATGGTCGGCTGCAAGATCACAGTATTGAAAGTCTCCTCGTTGTTAACAATGCCGTCGACCAGCCACCCGTTGCCATTTGCCTGGCTTCCCAAGGCATTGAAGTCTGAGGCGGCGCGCGGGTTAAAGGTGCTTGCACCGGAGAGGTTCTCGCCGATCTGCCCTGTGGTAACTCCGGTGGTCAGCCAGACAAGTTGGGCGAAATTCCGCCCGTTAAGCGGCAAGGCTTCAACAGACGTCTGATTAATCACCTGCCCCAAAGACGCGCTGTGGGATTGAACCAGAGGGGGAGCCGCCGTCACAGTCACGCTTTGCGTTACCTGTCCAACGGCAAGCGTGAAATCAACCCTTGCCTGTTCGTCTACGTGAAGCACAATCCCTGTATGGACCTGGGTGCGAAAGCCCTGCTTCACAACCTTCACCTCGTAAGTTCCAGGGATGAGAAACGGAGCATAATAGGACCCGTCCGCACCGGTATGGAACACCTGTGATGTTCCTTTCTGGCTGTTGGTCACAGTGACCGCAGCGTTAGGAATAACCGCTTTCGTGGTGTCTTGGACGACGCCGGTAATTGTTCCCGTAGTTACCTGCGCCTGCACAGGAACCACCCAGCAAAGCATCGAGCACACGACCGCCGTGAGCACAGTTAATCGTGAAGTCATTTGACCTCCTTAGCCTTAAGGCAGAGTTTAACGACCCGACCCAGCCCTCAGTGCATCAGTACTGCGCCAAAAGAGTGTTATCTGCTCAGACCTGTCTCCGAAAACGCAATCAGGACCATCAGCCGCGGAAGAGAGGGATCTCCCTGCAAACACCACGACCCCCGGTTATCTAGGTAAGGTGACTACCGCTTGTGCGCAACACTCAACAAGGCCACGCTATAATTGTAATAATGCCAATCTTGTTACACCCAACATTACATCCTTGTCAAGCGGAACTTTCGTCTGACACAATGCAATTTCGTTCTATCCGGCAAATGAATGGCCACCTTGCTCCACACGGGCCACCTGCAAATGCCTGGTTTTACGTCAAATGTGTTTTCCGGATATGATGCCCCAAAGGTCGTACTGCGTACACGACGGCAGAAATCGACTGCCCCTATCAAAGCCGGACGATGTTGTGGTCGAAAAAGTCGGGCGAATATTACTGCGATCCCATTACGGCAGCTTCCAGAAAGGGAGGCTCTGAAGGTCGGCACAACCGGTTCCCGAGAGGACAAAGAGACTGGGCTCTCAACCGGGCGTAAATGTCATCCTTTTTGGCGCTCTGGAATGCTATCATGAGGTGGTAATGAAGGGCCGAATCGCGGGGACAAGCGGCTGGCGTATCAGCCGTCGGGAATTGCTTACATTATTAGGCACGTCGTTTTTGCCGGGCGCACTTGGTCGCGCTTCATCGCTGGCAGCGAGCCAATCGACATCTCCCATCTGGTTTGAGCTGCAATCCCTTCCCTTTCGAGTTGAGACAGAGGAGACTCTATCGGTCGCCCACGCCCCTGCGGCCATGGAAGGCGGAGTCGCTGTTTTCGACTATAACAAAGACGGACGCCCGGACATCTTCTTCACCAACGCTGCCAACATCGCCACACTCAAGAAGGATTCTCCTAAATTCTCCAACAAGCTGTTCAGGAACGATGGCCACGGCGTATATACCGACGTAACGGAAAAGGCCGGGCTGGTCGGCTATGGATACGATTCCGGCGTGGCCGTGGGTGATTACGACAACGACGGTTACCCGGACCTCTTCGTCGCCGGCGTCCACCGTTTTACCCTTTACCACAACAACGGCGACGGAACTTTCACCGATGTCACCGCCAAGGCTGGCCTGGACAAAAAATGGCTCGATCCGGAGTTCGGTCCCCTTTGGTCCATTACGGGCGCATGGGTGGACGTCAACAATGACGGCTTGCTCGACCTGTTCGTTGCTAATTACCTCCAGTGGAACCTGAAAAATGAGCCGGCCTGCGAATTCGCCCCCGGTCAGTATGGTTATTGCACTCCGAAGTTCTATAAAGGCCTTCCGAACCAGCTATTCCTAAACAAAGGAGACGGAACGTTTCAAGACGTGTCGGCAGAATGGGGAATCCGTTCTCAGGTGGGCAAAGCAATGGGAGTCGGCATGGCCGACTATGACCTCGATGGGCGCCCTGACCTGTTCGTAACCAACGACACCTATTACAACTTTCTGTTTCACAACCAAGGCAACAAATTCGAGGAGGTAGCCCTTCAAGAGGGAGTCGCGCTGCCCGAAAATGGAGAATTCATTTCCGGAATGGGCCTGGATTTTCGAGACATCAATAACGACGGATATCCCGACATTGCATTCGTAGCACTGAATAACCAGACCTTCCCAATCTTTCGCAATATGAAGGGTCGCGACTTTCAAGATATCACGTATATCAGCGGGATGCTGGATCTCAGCCTCTCCATGGGAGGCTACAGCCCGGGCTTGTATGACTTCGACAATGACGGATGGAAGGATCTGTTTGTTACGCGCGGGCATATCCAACTGAAAAGAGCTGGTGTGGAAACAAAGCAACACAACACGGTGTTTCGAAACCTTGGCCCCAGTGGGAAATGGCGGGCTTTGACAAAAGAAGCGGGTCTTACGGCTTCACCACGAGCCCGCCATCGCGGCTGCGGCTTCGCCGACTTGGATGGTGACGGCAGAATTGATGTGGCCGTCGCAGCACTGGAGGCGCCGGCGGAGATTTGGATGAACCGAAGCGAGGGGGCCGGACACTGGCTGGCCGTTGCCTTGGAAGGAACCAAGAGCAACCGGGACGGCATCGGGGCGATTGTCAAAGTGGTCACAGAAGCCGGCCCGCAATATAATCACATGACCACCAGCGTGGGTTATGCCTCGTCCAGCCACGGACCCGTGCATTTCGGCCTTGGTAAAGAGGCCACCGCAAAACTGGTCGAGATCCGCTGGCCCTCAGGCATTTCCCAGAGTCTGCGCAACGTGAAGGGTGATCGCCTGATCCATGTGAAGGAACCTTCCGCGTGAGGGTTTGCGGCCGGCCTCGGTCCGTCCGATAAACAGCGCAGGGCAACCGCTCTGTCTGTAGCATGACCTAAGCCCCTCGAATGCAGTCCCGGAACTCTCGGGGACTTCTGCCGCCCACCTCACGCGGTTCACATCACCCTCGCTCGCCAAATCACTCTCTGCTTTTTCACAGCTTTCCGGGACCGCTTCAGGCCATCTCCAGGTTCCCCACTCTTCCCCGGCCCCTGGCAATTCAAGCGGACCTGCCAAATGCCAGTCTATTCTCTTGGTTCAAGATGCAGACAGGTGGATAAAAGCTCGCAAGATAAACGGTTAAAAAAGTCCTTGACACGAATATCGGATGGTGATAGTAATAATTCCGTCTAACTCGGATAGTCACTTTCACACGTAGCCGGTAGAAGTTTTCAATTACGCAGTAGAGTTCTGCGTAGTTGCATGTACCGAAGGTGCCGTGCAGACTTGAAGTGATCCTGCCAACGACTACCCAAGGTTTGATGTGTTGCTCTTTCGAGCTTTTGCGTCGGGCGATTTAAGAAAACTGAGACAATGAGAGGAACCCAGACCATGAAGATCAGTAGTTTGGTCAAGGTGGGGGTGTTTCTTGCGCTCATGGGAATGTTTTCCGTCCCGATGTTTGCGCAGGGGTTGTTTGCCACTTTGACTGGTATCGTAAGCGACCCTTCGGGTGCAGTCGTGCCGAACGCCACCGTGAAACTGGTTAACGAATCATCGGGTTCCACGATGATCACAAAGACGAATGCATCCGGTTACTACACTTTCGCCGCCGTAACCGTCGGCAATTTTACTTATAAGCTGACGGTGACAGCCAAGGGGTTTTCCACCTATGTAGCTCCGGGAATGGAACTCCTGGGCGGCCAAAAACGGAATGTCAACGTCACGCTCAAGGTCGGCAGCACAACTCAGACCGTAGAGGTCTCAGGCGTCGCCACGGCCTTGGTGCCTGTTGACTCAGGTGCAAAGTCAGAAACACTGACCACCAAACAACTTGATAACTTCATCACCATCGGCACCGACGCAGCTTCGTTCATCAAGATCATGCCGGGATTTGCCATTAAGAACGGCACGACGAACGCGGCTAATTACAGTGGCGAGGTGATTGGCATCAATGCCAACGGCGATGCCGGCAGCCAGAGCCCGCTGAACAACGCCTACTCATATAACGGCCTGCCCGGCAATTCTCTGGACATCATGGCGGATGGCGCGCATGTGTCAGATCCCGGGTGCAACTGCGATACACCTGTGAACCCGAATTCGCACATGATCTCCGAGATGAAAGTCGACATGACGAATTTCAGTGCTGCCACCGAAAAGGGACCCATTGTCATAACTTCGGTGACAAAATCGGGAGGCAGCCACTTCCACGGTTCCGGTTTCTTTTCAGCGCGCAACTATGAACTCAACGCCAACGACGCCTTGTTCAATGCCGAGGGCGCCCCGAAACCGGCGAACAAGTACTACTACCCCGGTTTCACCATCGGCGGCCCCGTGCTGATCCCGGGAACAAGCTTCAACAAGAACCGCAACAAGCTGTTCTTCTTCACTGGATACCAGTACTTCTACCAGGTGCTGGATACCGGTTTGCTCCGCGCAACGCTTCCGACGCCGAGCATGATGAACGGCGATTTCTCGACGG
>JBJKQK010000256.1:0-34887 GCA_046705285.1 Terriglobia bacterium | reverse complement strand
GGTTCCGAAGTCGGGCAGATGTGTACGAGGACAGATCGAGGTATATTCAGGGATTGAGATGGTGATCTCGTAGCCTTGATACTGGTTTGCCCAAGTTTCGATTTCAGGAAGACTTGCAGAGACTCCTGAAGCGGCATGCTCGGGCGTGTACTCGGGCTTGGATGGCTTTTGGGACATAAATGACCTCCCGCAGTAAGCAAAGTAACAATAAGGACATTAGCTTACACTGCTCCGAGGGATTTTCGCATATTTGCCGGAAGCGCGGTGATCTCAGGGCACTTTTCCGACCGGTTGCCGGATTTGGCCGATTACCTTTTGGGCGAGTCGGATTGGACGCTCGGTAGACGGGTTATTCCGTTCTCTGTCTCATGAAACTCGTTGAATAAGAGGGTCTTGCATTTTTATATTGACAATGAGGCACTAAGACTTTATTATAATTCTGAACTAAATTGCAGAGCCCGCATCTAAGTTATAGTGGAAAGGCCGATACGATGATGGGGCCTTAAAAAAGAATGGGGCGGACGATTCAAGTTTCTTAACGGAGGCGCAAGCAATGGGCAAGATTATTGGCATTGATCTGGGCACGACCAACTCAGTGGTCGCGGTGATGGAGGGTGGAGACCCGAAGGTCATCACGAACCCCGAAGGCGGTCGCACGACACCTTCGGTGGTAGCATTCACAAAGAGTGGCGAGCGGTTGGTGGGCCAGGTCGCCAAACGCCAGGCAATTACAAACCCGGAGAACACGGTCTACTCGATCAAGCGTTTTATGGGACGGCGTTTCAACGAAGTGCAGGGTGAAATCAAGACGGTCCCTTACAAGGTGGTTTCCGGGAGCAACGGCGACTGCCGGGTCGTCGCACTGGGCAAGGAGTACTCGCCGCCGGAGATTTCGGCCATGATCCTGCAGAAAATGCGGGACGCTGCCGCCCAGTATCTGGGAGAGAGTGTAACGCAGGCGGTGGTGACGGTTCCGGCGTATTTCAATGACAGCCAGCGGCAGGCAACCAAGGACGCGGGAAAGATTGCAGGGCTTGAAGTGCTGCGAATTGTGAACGAACCGACTGCCGCAGCTCTGGCATACGGCCTGGACAAGAAGAAGGACGAAACCATCGCCGTTTACGACTTCGGGGGAGGAACGTTCGACATCTCGATATTAGAGGTTGGAGAAGGCGTTGTCGAAGTGAAATCGACGAACGGTGACACGCACCTGGGCGGGGACGACATCGACAAGCGGGTGATTGACTGGATTGTGGATGAGTTCCGGAAAGACCAGGGCATCGACCTTTCCAAAGATCGGATGGCGTTGCAGCGACTGAAGGAGGCAGCCGAAAAGGCCAAGATGGAGTTGTCCACTGTGCTCGAAACGGAGGTTAACCTGCCGTTCATTACTGCGGACGCTTCCGGCCCCAAGCACCTGAGCCTGAAGCTGACTCGAGCACGGTTTGAGCAGATGTGCGAGGATATCTTCCAGCGCTCCGTTGGGCCCGTCAAGCAGGCGCTAAGAGATGCTGGCGTCGATCCCGGCAAAATCGATGAAGTCGTGCTGGTGGGCGGGTCCACACGCATTCCACGTGTCCAGGAGATTGTAAAGACCCTTTTCAACGGCAAGGAGCCTCACAAAGGCGTGAATCCCGACGAAGTAGTGGCTATCGGCGCCGCGGTGCAGGCTGGAGTGCTGGGCGGAGAAGTGAAAGACCTGCTTCTGCTCGACGTGACCCCGCTGACTCTGGGCGTCGAGACCTTGGGCGGAGTGATGACACCACTGATTCAAAGGAACACGACGATTCCGACGCGGAAGACAGAAACCTTTTCGACCGCCGCGGATAACCAAACGTCTGTTGAAATTCACGTTTTGCAGGGCGAGCGGCCGAGCGCAAAGGATAACCGCACGCTCGGGAAGTTCCACCTGGTTGGAATTCCGCCGGCACCGCGCGGAATCCCGCAGATCGAGGTAACGTTCGACATCGATGCCAACGGCATCCTCAACGTCTCAGCGAAGGACACCGGTACCGGCAGAGAGCAGAAGATCACCATCACCTCTTCCAGCGGGCTTTCCAAGGAGGAAGTGGAGCGGATGAAGAGCGAAGCCGAGACCCATTCTGAGGAAGACCGGCACTACAAGGAAGAAGTGGAGGTAAAGAACCGGGCTGACTCACTGGTTTACTCGGTAGAGAAAACACTCAAGGAGAACCGAGAGAAGATTTCCGACGCGGACGCCAAGAACATCGATGCGGCCGTGGAGGACGCCAAGAAGGCGATCCAGGAAGGCAAGATCGAAGCCATCAACGCCGCTGTGGAACGCCTGACGACGGCATCTCACAAACTGGCTGAGGCCATGTACAAGCAGCAGGCAGGCACCTCAGCACCACCGCCTACAGGTGGAAGCGAGGGCGGACAGGCCAGCGCCGCAGGCGGCGATAGCGAAGAGAAGAGCAAGGACGGAGGTGAAGTGATCGACGCCGAGGTTGTGGAAGGCGACGACAAGAACAAAAAGTGATCAGCGCGACGCCATTGCGCATCAAATAATGTGAGGGGCTTATAAAGGCAAGAGGGAGACAATCCATTGGAACAACGAACACAGGAACAACAAGCACAAGGTTGGTTTCACCGGGCTCAGGTGGGCGTCGAATGCCCGCAGTGCCACGTTCGCCAATTCATGGAGATCCAGCTTGACAAGCCGGTGGAAAATTCGCCGGCCGTGGAAGAAATTCGCCACCAACTCGAAGCATGGATTGCCTCGCGATGCCCTGATCATCTTGGACCCATACTGAGGTCAAGCCTGAATTAAACAGTTCGTGTCCGAGATGAACCGCAGTTGGAGCGTGGATGCGAAGGTCATGCATCCCGCTTCGCGGCAGCCCGTCGGCTTTAATCTCCAGTCTGTCGTCCCCTTCCTTGCAGGTTCCAAAGCGCCGAAAACAGCGGCATGGCAAGGCGTTCATAACATCACAATAGGAAACCAGGTATGCCCGTCGGAACAAAACAGAAGGATTACTACGGTGCGCTAGGGGTGGATCGGAAGGCCAAGGCCGACCAGATCCGGAAGGCTTACCGGCGGCTTGCGAGGAAGTATCATCCGGACGTCAACCCGGGCAACAAGCAGGCAGAAGAAAAATTCAAGGAAATCCAGGAAGCCTACAACGTCCTCAGTGATGAAAAGAAGAGGAAGATATACGACCAATACGGCTTCTACTCAGACAGCATTCCCGCCAGCGCCTATGAAGCTTACGCCCAGGGTCAGGGAGAATCATCCGGAACCGCGGGCCCAACCGTCGATTTCTCCGGCTTCGATTTTTCCGATTTCATCCCGCGCGAAGAGAGGTCCTCGGGATTTGGTACGTCTTTCCGTGACATCTTTTCCCAGATATTCTCACGAGGCGGAGAAGGCCGTGAAGCAGCGGCTGGACCTGCACGAGGGCGCGACATCGAACATCACATGCATCTCGGGTTCTGGGATGCCGTTCGAGGGACGCAGGTGCGAATTACCATCGGACGAGAAGAAATTTGCTACGCGTGCAAAGGCAGAGGGACGCGTAGCGGAGCTGCAGTGACCTGCTCAGCATGCAGCGGTACGGGCAAGGCCACACGAACAGCCGGAGCCATGCGCTTTTCCATGACCTGCCCGCAGTGCGGAGGCACCGGAAAGCAATCGAGCCCCTGCCCAACGTGCAATGGTACGGGACATATTCGTAAACCCGAGACATTTGACGTGAAGATTCCGCCGGGGGTTGACACCGGGTCGAGGGTGCGAGTACCGGGAAAAGGTAATGCCGGCGTCAGTGGAGGGCCGCCGGGCGACCTTTACATCTTGACCGACGTCGAAACCCATCCGTTCTTTGAGCGCAAAGGCGACAACATCTATGTCAAAGTTCCGATTACCGTCACCGAGGCGGCGCTGGGAACCAAAGTAGAAGTCCCCACGATCGACGGGCCAACAACGATTCGGATTCCACCCGGCACCCAGAGCGGACAGAAGTTGCGTATCCGAGGGAAAGGAGCGCCCTCGTTGCGCGCGAACCAGCGCGGAGATCAGTTTGTTGAGATTGAAATCAGGGTCCCGCGAGTAGCCGATGAGCGCAGCAAAGAAATTCTGAAAGAACTCGACCGCCTGAACCCGTCGGATCTGCGGAGTGAGTTGAGAAAGCATTTCAACGTCCGTTCGTGAAGGCAAGCTCGCGGGGGACGGAGCGCACGAGCAGCTTATGGCAAAACGCGGCAGGAAAACACGTGGCAAAGCAGGCTACATGATCAGCGCCGTAGCGGAGATGTACAACATCCATCCGCAGACGCTGCGGCTTTACGAGCGCGAAGGGCTGCTGATTCCGTCGCGGAGCGAAGGCAACACTCGACTCTATACGGATGATGACCTTGAAGCCCTCGCGACAATTTTGAATCTGACTCGAGACCTGGGCGTGAATCTGGCCGGCGTTGAAATCATTCTCAACATGCGAAAACGCATGGAAGAAATGCAGAAGGAGATGCAGGAGTTCGTCAAGTTCGTGGAGAAGGAAATGCTGAGCCGCGCCGGTGAGTCCAGCGAGGAAATACAGAACGCACTGGTTCGTGTCATTCCTCCTTATTTGATTCGCAGGCAGGGCTCAAATGAGCCCCGATAAGGCGCTGGGCCGCGGATTCTGTAGCCCAGTCCGGTCTGATATGGTAGCTTCCAGCCCAGCCGCATGGATTCCATGCAACCTCATCCCCTTCCCTTGATGTCCCAAGTGATTTAGAATCTGCTACAGGTTGCTCAATGGCCAAAAGGGATTGTCCCCACTGTCAAGGAACGGGATGGCGGCCGGTGGAGTCTAACGGTGTCCGTCGCATGGCACGGTGCCAGTGCGAGTATTCCCTGCGCTCCGAAGCTTTGTTGAAGCAAGCGCAAATTCCGCGCCGGTACGAACATTGTGCGTTTGAAAACTTTGACATCCGCAAAGACCTGCGGACGGGCCAGCCCAACCGAAGCCTTGTGGCCGCGAAACTTTACTCGCAGAAACTGGTGGAAGAATATCCGACGGACTTCGGATTATTGTTCGCGGGACCCACCGGTGTGGGCAAGACACACTTGGGCGTTGCGGTGCTACGCGAGTTGATGATGCGCAAAGGCGTTCCATGCCTCTATTACGACTTCCTGAAGCTGCTGAAAGACATCCGAGATAGCTACAACCCGGTTTCGCGCACCTCCGAGTTGCGCGTGTTAGGCCCTGTTCTGGATGTCGAAGTCCTCCTGCTTGACGATCTGGCGGCGTCGGACCCTACAGACTGGGTCCGGGAGACGCTCGCGCACATTATCAGTTCGCGTTACAATGAGAAAAGGGTGACTCTGATCACAACCACGCTCCAGGCTGAGCGCGCCAAGAGGCGCGATGTTCGAGCGCCATCGGGCGACTCGATTCCTGATATCGATCGGTCGTTGGCCCTGCTGGGTCCTACTCTTTCGTCTCGGCTCTATGAAATGTGTAAGCTTGTCGAAATGAGTTCCGATGATTATCGCAAAGCCATCAAGCAGGCGGGATTCAGGTTCCATATCGAATAGAAAATGGTTCCAGCCGGCTCATTCGATCAGTTTGACTTCGCTTTTCTATGGACGGTAAAATACAGTTTCTGCTGTAACATGCGTTGGGTAAGGGCAGGAGGGTAGGTTCATGTCTTCGCAAGATAATCACCTCGACTCTGGTGAGATCGTGATTTCGCCGGAGAAGCAAAACACGGCAGATGCTGCACCACTAGGGGATTCAGCAGAAGCCGCGGGTAGCCCGCTCCAGCCCCAGCCAATCAACGGAGATGTGCAGACGCTGACAACGAAGGAAGTTGCCACGTTGGCTCCCCAATCCTTCCACAACATGAGCGAAGCCCCGCCGGAATCTGAACCACCGTCGGCGGCAGCTCAAGAAGAAACTGACCCGTCAGTCTCTTACGTCGAGGACAACACAGACGAAGCCCTTGAGCCGGCAGAGGTTGAAAAGCTGATGGAGAGCATTGATGCCGCTCCAACTCTGGCTGAGGGAGAGATTGTTCAAGGCCACGTTTTAAAGGTAACTCCGGGAGAGGTTGTGGTCGACCTGGGCTTGAAATGCGAAGCCGTTATCCCAATCGCCGAGTTCGTTTCCGATGATGGGCAGTTGAATATTCCGACCGGCGAGGCCATCAATGTGTTTGTCGAGAAGTTCGACGAACTGAGCGGAACGGCAGTCGTGTCACGCCGGAAGGCAGTGCAGGAAGAGTTGTGGGAAGAGGTTGAACGCGCCTTCTATGAAGAAGGACCCATCCGAGGGCGCGTGCTGGCACGCGTGAAAGGGGGGTTGGCTGTTGATGTGGGAGTTCACGCCTTTATGCCGGCCTCGCAGGCCGACTTGAAACCCCACCCTAACTTGGATGAGTGGATTGGCCAGGAAATCGTTTGCAAGGTCATTAAGCTTAACCGCAAAAGGGATAACATCGTTGTCAGCCGCCGGAAGGCTCTGGAAGAAGAAAGTGAACAGAAAAAGAAGATTCTGCTCGAAAACCTTGTTGAAGGCGCAGTCCTGACCGGTCGCGTGAAGAACCTGACCGATTACGGAGCCTTTGTAGATCTTGGGGGAATGGATGGTCTGCTGCACTTGACTGACCTCTCATGGACGCGCGTTTCGCATCCTTCCGAGGTGGTCCAGGCCGACCAGGAAATCGAAGTCAAAGTCCTCAAGTTTGACAGGGAGAAAGAACGCGTTTCCCTGGGCCTGAAACAGCTGGCCCCGGACCCTTGGGAGCAGGTACCATCACAATTTCGCCCCGGCGATAAGATCACGGGGAAGGTCGTCAGCTTGACGGATTATGGAGCTTTCATCGAGTTGGAACCTGGAGTCGAGGGACTCATCCACATTTCGGAGATGAGCTGGACCAAACGGCTTCGCCACCCGTCGAAAATCCTGAAGCCGGGTGAGATGGTAGAAGTCGCCGTCCTTGACGTCAATCCCGAGCAAAGGCGGATTTCGCTCAGCCTGCGACAGGCTTTGCCAGACCCGTGGGACGGCCTGAGCGAGCGGATGGGCGTCGGCACTGTGGTCAAGGGGCGCGTCCGCCACTTTACGGACTTCGGAGCATTTGTCGAGGTCGAAGAGGGAGTGGATGGCCTGATTCATGTTTCAAATCTTTCGTGGACGCGAAATGTGAAACATCCTTCCGAGATGCTGCGCAAGGGCCAGGAGATCGAGGCGGTTGTCCTCAACGTGGATTCCGAAAATCGCCGACTTTCGCTCGGACTAAAACAGCTTCAGCCCGATGCATGGGAGAATTTCTTCAATAAGACGAATGTGGGCGACCTGGTCCATGCAAAGGTCACCCGGCGAACGTCATTCGGGATCTTCGCTGAAATCGAAGAAGGCATCGAAGGGCTCTGCCACATTTCAGAGATTGAAGACAAGCGGACCGGCAGCGACGAAGGAATTCCAAAAGTTGGCGAAGAGCTCGATTTTCGCGTCATTCGGCTGAATCCCGAAGAGAAGAAAATCAGCCTGAGCACAAGGGTCAAAAACTGGAAAGCCTCACAGGAACGGGAGAGAATTCCAGAACCTCCCAGCCTTTCCAGGATGGCTGAAGCATTCTCGTCTGCGGGTATCACGACCCCTGCCATGGTGCGGGCTGGAGCCTCCGCAGACCGCAACCATTCCTAATCCACACAGGCAGCAACGCCCTTTTCCCTTGGACTGTCGAGAGGCTGCTTGTGAAAGAATGTCCGGGCCCAATTTTAACCTGAGGAGTCGAGCATGACCAAAGCTGATCTGATTGATGATGTTGCTCGAAAGACGGAGTTGAGCCGGAAGGATTCTGAGGTAATCGTTGACACAATTTTTGAAGGTATCGTCAAGTCCCTCAGAGGCGGGGATAAGATCGAAATCCGGGGCTTTGGAAGCTTTCGAACTCGCCACCGGAATTCCCGGGTCGGCCGAAATCCCAAGACGGGGGAACGGGTCGACGTGCCTGCCAAAGATATCCCTTACTTCAAGCCCAGCAAAGAGCTGAAAGATATTGTTAACAGCAACCAGGTGGCGGCCCAGCCTGTTTCAGCGCCTTCTCCTGCTGAAACCGCAGCAGCGCCACCACCGGCGGCTGGAGAATCCCCCAATCCCTCCTCGCCTGAAGAGTGATTGCTCCTTCGGCAGGTAAATGAATATGGATTATTTGTGGACCCCGTGGCGATTTCATTATGTCACCGAGGGGACCCAGAGCGACGGGTGCATCTTTTGCGAAAAAGCCGCATCTGATCCGTCAAAAGATAAGGAGCATCTGGTTCTTTTCCGGGGGCGGCTGAATTTTGTCCTGCTGAATCTTTACCCCTACACAGTGGGCCACGCCATGGTGGTCCCTTACGCCCACATCTCAGAACTGACTGAGGCTCCGGTTGAGGCATTTACTGAGATGATGACTCTGGCCCAGCAGTTACAGCGCGCGCTCAGGGACGTCTACCACCCCGAAGGATACAATCTGGGCCTGAACATGGGCCGCTGCGCTGGGGCCGGCGTGGAGCATCACCTCCATCTGCACATCCTGCCGCGATGGACAGGCGATTCAAATTTCATGACGGTGGTGGGAGAAACGAGAGTCCAGCCAGAGGACCTTTCGACCACTTATGAGAAGCTGGTGGGCTACTTTCATAAGTGACCTAACGACTCAAGGCCGAGAAGATTCGGGTTGACCTTTCAGGAATGTGCCGGGCCGACGCAGCGCGGACATCGATGCTGCAACAAAGAAAGGCCACGGTGCAGAGAGGTTGTACACGCACAGCAGAAAACAAAAAGGGAGGACCGACCGGCCCTCCCATCCAGAACAGCAAATCGCTGTTCACAAATTCAAACAGAACTTCTAAAAGAGAACCTCGCCCTGGTCAGATCACACGGCTGTAGTTCCCAATGACGGTGTCCGACTCAAATTTACCGCCAACTTTCACCAGAGGCCCTGCACAGCGGTCCTAGAAAGTGAACCGAAGCGCCAACTGGACATTTCGGTGGCCCCACCGATTGGTCAGAACGCCTCCAGCAGATTCGACTTCGTTAATATAGTCAACAATAGTTGAATACGGGTGGTTAAACGTGTTGTACATCTCAGCGCGGAATTGGAGAGCATAGCGCTCTTTGATTTTGAAATTCTTATAGATCCCGAGATCCATGTTCCATTTGCCGGGCGCCCTGAAAGCGTCCCGGCTGTACATATTGCTCGGGAACGGGCCGTAGTCTGACACCCCAACTATGGGGTTGACGTAGGATGAGTCAAAGAGCGGACTCCCCGCCGAAGAGTAATACGGGATCCAGGTGAACGTATCAGGCGCGCCAGGAACGGCAACCTCGTGACCATTAAGAGGAATTCCCGATGTTCCCGCCATCTTGAAAGCCCGCGGGCAAGTCTCCACAGCGTTGGTGCAATCGAAGATGCTAAATGGGAAGCCCGTGTACGCGGTGAAAATGGGAGCGAGTTCCCATCCGTCCAGAACCTTGTTCACTGCGCCATGGGTGCTGCGGGCAAAGGGAATGTTCCAAACAGCGCCGAGTGTAAAACGGTTGGTGTTGTCGAACATTGCCGGCCCCCAGTCAAGTTCAGGGTTGAAGGGATCGAGGTAGCCTACGTTATAGTCATAGTAGCTTTCACTGAACGTCGAACTGAGGTCATCTTTAGCACTCCCATAGGTGTAATTCGAGGTCAAAGTAAGGCCGGTGTCGCGGAAATTTTGCAGGGTGAGGCCAACATTCAGGGAGTCGTAGCGCGACTTGCCATCGCTGTTCCGCCGGAAGGAGTAGTAGCTGTACTGGTTGTTCAACCGGGCAAGCGGCATCGTCGCCATTGGGTCACCGAGGTAGAGGTTGCCATAGCCCGGCCGGTTGAAATCGCTCAGTGAATAAAGGCGCTCGCCCCTGGAGCCGGAGTAGCCGACGGAAAGGAGCGCTCTCGGTGCCAGCTGCTGCTCAAAGGTCAGGCTGTAGAGTTCCGCATAAGCGGTCTTAATGTGCGGGTTCACGTTCCGCATCGAGGAAGTAGGCAAGGCAATCGTTCCGCTGGTTCCGGCGAGCGGCCCGACGTTCGAGGTGGTGATGGAGCCCGGTGAGACGCCACTCCCGGATGTAAGGGTAATAACTGCGTAATTGGGCGGATTCTGAATGACATTGAAGGTCACGTTGCCAAAGTTGCGCTCATAGCCAATGCCATAGCCTCCGCGAAGTGAGGTCTTGCCGTTGCCGAACACGTCCCAGGCGAAGCCGACGTGGGGCGAAAAGTCTTTATAGTCCGGCGCCCAAAGACCCCCGACCGGGCTCTGATCGGCAATCTGCATGGTGGCATTGTGATACTGCTCGTAAAAGTTGTTGCCGCTGCCCAGGTAGAAGTTGGAATCGAGGTTGGGGTTTTTGTCGTGCTGGACCCCAAAATAATCCCAGCGCACGCCAAGCGTCAGGGTCACAGTGGGCCTGACCTTCCAGCGATCCACGGCGTAAAGGCCCCATTCGTTGTAACGGTTGCTTCGGGTGAAGTTCGGCGGGCCTACCGGCAGGGTGACGGTGCAACTGGGCGTGGCGGGCAACCCTTCAACGCAGGGGAATTTGCCCTGCGGATTGACAGCCGACTGGAAAAGATACAGATTCCCGTTCATGAAATTGTCCAGCGCATTCGTGCCGCCCGGGGACAAAGCTTCGACAGCTTCCTCGTAAGCGCCGAAGGCACGGTTGTCGATGAGGAAAGTGTAGTTGCCGCCAAAACGGAACGTGTGGGCTCCATGGACGACAGTCATGTCCTCATAGCCCTCGTAAAAGTTCTGCGGACCGCCAAAGGGGATTGCGTTACCCGGCGTGGTCCCGCTGTAGCCGGGAAGGATGGAGGTATAACCCCCAATCGGCACGGACCCCGAATTTGACAGGTAGAGTGTTGGCCCAACCGGGGCCGTCCCCAGGGGCTGGAGGTCGCTTAAACGATTGAAGACGACTTTTGACTGGCTCACAATGTTCGGCGAAAGCGTGCGCGTGTAGGAAATAAGGGCGTTGTAATCCGAGATTGTCTCGCCAGTTTCGTAGCCGGCATAGGGGCTGGTGTTGACCGTCCCGTTAAAGCGCGCATCGTGGTTATCGGCGAATCGGATATACATCTCCGACTTGTCGCTGATGTTCCAGTCCACTCGGCTATCGAGCATGTATTGGTTGGTCGGGAGGCCTGCGCCGGCGTCCGCGGGAGTATTGTACGTGACTTTATCCCACATGGGGGCGGTCATCGAATAATTGGCGCAGGGGCCTGTGGCCGAATCTGCCGCGCATGGATCCGCGTCAGCCCCAGCTTGATTGATAATGTCCTGGCGCGAGAGAACCCCCAGTGTTTGCAGGTCCGGGCGGAGCTTGCCGTAAGTCTGGAAGAATTGCTGGGTGGCGGGGGAGGAAGCCGCGATGAACGCAGGGTCAGGGATCATGAAAACCTGCGGTGCCGCACTGCGGATGCGGTTCCATTCGGGATTGGCGAAGAAGAAGAGCTTGTCCTTCTTGATGGGCCCGCCGACCGAGAACCCGAAATCATTGCGGGTGTAAATGCCTTTATCGATGCCGTTGGCGTTGTTGTAAAAGTCGTTGGAAGCCAATTTCGAAACACGGTTGTACTCATAGGCCGAGCCGTGAAATTGGTTGGTTCCACTCTTGGTGACCACGTTGACAATGCCGGCATCGGCCCGACCGTATTGCGCACCAAAATTGTTGGTGAGGATAGTGTATTCCCGGACCGAGTCCATAGGAACGGGCTGGCCGACCGAAGCAGTGAATTCATCGTTGTTGGCAGCGCCATCGAGAAGGACATTGGTTCCGGCGGCGCGCAGACCATTGATCGCAACGCCCACCCCGCGGCCACTCGGATCGCTCTCAGAAACGTTGCCGGAGATAGTCACGAAATCATAAGGATTCCTGGTGAGCGATGGGAGTTGCTGGATGTCCTGCGACGTGATCGTCTGAGACACTGCCGCCGTTGTGGTATTGACCAGTGTGGGACCGGTCCCTGTAACTTCCACGGTGGTTTCTGCAGCGGCAACGGCGAGGCGGATTTTCAGGTTCACATTCCCGCCGACGATCAGTGTAACCGTTTGCTGGGCTTTCTGGAATCCGCCAGCTTCGACGACCACGGTGTAATTGCCGGGAAGAAGGTTTGAAGCCAGATAGTAGCCACTGGCATCCGACTTGAGATTGCGGACCGCCCCGGTCGAAACATTGGTAATCGTCACTTTAGCATTCGGCACGACGGCGCCGCTCTGGTCAGTAACAATTCCCCCGATTCGACCAGTCTCAACCTGGGCGTAGGCTGAGCTCGGAATTAACAAGAGAAATAAAGAGACGGCAACAACAAGATACATGAAGCGCCGCTCAAAAAGAGTGGCCATAATGTTCCTCCAAATTAGCAGTTCCGGGGGCATGCTCCAAGACTTAGTCCCGTTGCGAAGATCGATCCCGAACGGGTCACCATCAAGCGCACATGCCTCCTACAAAGTTCTGACAGGCTTGAGAGGAACATCTGACTGAGTTTCCGCACGATCTGGTGAGAACTAGAAGTATATCCGTGAGCCGAGGGGCGGCCGAAGTCGGAACACTGGCACACCATTCCTCTCAATCCCGTCTCCATGACGTTTTCCCTTATCTCTGAGAAACGTTATGCACCTTAATATCAGCGCCCAACCGGGAATGCAGTGACCTTGCTCACAACGAATCGTGAGGAATGTCACTTTTTGGCCCCGTACAAGGCGGAGTCCTCTACTTGCCCTGGGCGCTAAGTTGGGGGCACTCGATGGCGAATACTATCGTGGAGGCTCCGTAAGACTACAATCGAGCGCGAGGATCCCGTTCGAGATTGCTTCCATGCGGTTCTTGAAAGCACCAACCGGTCAGTAGGTTGATGCTATTAGAAATGAAATTCCATGATCAATTGCTAGTTATAACTCGGGCAATAAGAAATTTTGCTGGATGGATTAATTTCCGTCGTCGGCAGCATGAAGATCCCGCCATCCGCTTCTTGCCGCGGTCGCAAGAAGCGTTTGGGGTGCGGACATCCGACATACACAAAATTCCTGTTCAGGTTTGCCATTCCTCAGCCCACGAGAGGAAAGCAGCAGCTTACACCTTGTGCTGCGGGTCCGATCCCGCGCCTCAAGACGCTTTTCCCGCCGAGTTCGTCGTGGCGCTGCTCACAACGACTTGACCATGCTTTTGCCGCTAACTAAAATCGGCTCAGGCGGCGGGGAAATACATGAAACTCGAAAACTCACTCGAGTTCGATCCCAGAACCGATAGCGAATCGCTATTCGGCCAGATTGAGCATCGCTCAGCGGTGTTTGCTCTCGTTTCGGAGAGGAACGAAACGCCCGGATCTGCACCCTACATTGGCCGGACTGGAAATCTCCATCGGAGGCTGACACGGGTTCTGCGGAAGCCGCAGGCACACTCCAAACTCCTCAATCTACGGGAGATTACCCGCAGGATCGAATATCAATATACAGGCTCCGGCTTTGAGATGCAGTGGCTGGTCTATCATCTGAACCGCCATTACTATCCGCAACAATACAGATCGCGCCTGCGATTGAAACCGCCTGCGCTGCTCAAGCTGAACCTTCGGAACCGTTTTCCGCGCCTCTACACGACTCACCGCATCTTGAATGATGGCTCACTTTATTACGGCCCATTCCCCTCCCGAGCTGCCACCGAGCGTTTTGCTGGAGAGTTTCTTGACCTGTTCAAGATCCGGCGTTGCGTCGAAGACCTTGACCCCGATCCGTCGCACCCGGGATGCATTTATTCCCAGATGCGCATGTGCCTTGCACCGTGCTTCAACGGCTGCAGTGACGATGAATACCAAGGAGAAGTGGAGCGGGTGGTCGAGTTCCTGGCCAGCGAAGGCGAGTCTATGACGCGAAATCTGGAAAACGAACGCAACCAGGCATCAGAAGGTCTCGACTTCGAGCGCGCTGCGCAATTTCATCGTAAAGTGGAGAAAATCCGGGCCACGCTAACACTCAAACCTGAACCCGTGCGGAATATCCGGGACCTTCATGCGGTTATAATATTGCCGGGCGCGCAACCAAAGACAGCGTCGTTCTTCCTGATGTGCTCAGGTAAATTGAGCGGACCCGGCTCCTTGGATTTCGGAGAAAATGTCTCTTCGCCGCTTTCTCTTGATGAACGATTCCGCCTGCTCTTCGACACCTTGCGAAACCAGCCAGAGACCACAACCGGCGCGTGCCAATGGGAGCATCTGAGCCTGTTTGCCAAGTGGTATTACAGCAGTTTTCGCCATGGGGACGTCATCATGCTTCCCTCTCCTTCCCAAATTCCACATGCCCGGCTGATCCGGATGTGCCGCAAGATCATTTCAAGCGGTCCCTGACAAAGCCTGGATTTGCGCCGGAGACCGCCTGGCCGGTGAATCGGCGCTCAAAGACGGCCGGAGTTTGAGTACCGTTGCACGTCGTCATTTTGAGACGACGGTCGCGCCACTTCTCTGTTTGACTGTTTTAGGTGGTGGCCCTAGAATTGGGTGAGAGGCAAGCATACGTATGGATTTTCCCCATCTGCGGCCCCCCAAGCGTAATAGGAGTGTGAGGGCGGCACCGGTCGTGAGGAGCCGGAAGTTTTTCGGCCAGCTGATCTTTGTCATTTTAGTCGTTTTATCCGCTGGTGCCGGAGTCGTTGGAGGGCTGGTCTTTGTCTATTCATCCGACCTTCCACAGGTTCGCCAGTTAGCAAACTACCAGCCGGACGTGATGACAGAAGTGTTCGCCGACAACGGCACGCCCATCGCCCGGTTTGCGCTGCAACATCGCGTGATGGTGACCTACAACCAGATTCCTCCCGTCCTGCGAAACGCCGTCATCTCGGTCGAGGATCGCGATTTTGAGAGCCACTGGGGAATTGATATCCTGAGCATCATCAGGGCCGCGATAACAGACATCATCGAGTGGCGTAAGGCGCAGGGCGCCAGTACGCTGACCCAGCAACTAGCGCGCATGCTCTTTCTGACTCCCCGGAAGAGCTTTCGGAGGAAGATCCAGGAAGCAATCCTGGCCATTCAGATGGAGCACCGATTCACCAAGCCACAAATCTTTACAATGTACGCCAACCAGGTCCCCATGGGATTCGGGAACTATGGGTTCGCAGCAGCCTCGGAGTTTTACTACGGGAAGCATCTGAACCAACTGACACTTCCTGAAGCCGCACTCCTTGCAGGCCTGGTCCGTGCCCCAACGTATTTATCCCCGATTCTGCACCCGCACAATTCCATAGAACGTCGCAACGAAGTTCTGCGCGCGATGCTTGAGAATGACAAGATCACCAGGACGGAGTATCGTGCTGCCATCAAGGCGCCCATGGAATTGCATGTCCGGAGCTGGAACGAAAACATTGCTCCGTATTTTGTCGAGGACGTCCGGCAGTTTCTTGAACGGAAGTATGGCCTGAAGGCGATTCAACAAAAGGGACTTCGCGTCTATACGACTCTCAACGTCGCCATGCAGAGGGATGCCAATGAAGCTCTTCGCCATGGTCTGCGTGCATATAGCAGGTCGCGCGGATGGCGTGGCGCAGAGCAAAACATTCTGAAGGATCCCGTCAGGCTTCTGAACGGCCAGCAGGCGACGCTCAAGACCTACCAAAACGTAGATTGGAGAGATCTTAGAGCGGGTAAGGTGGCGCACGGCCTTGTCATGGAGGTCAATCCACTCTATGCCGTAGTAAGGTTTGGCGACCTCACAGCTCAAGTGAAGCGTGCTGACTTTGCATGGACCGGAAAGAGGGACGCACGCGCTGTGTTCAGCCCGGGTGATGTGGACCTTTTCAAGATCGATGCCATTAATGGTTCGACGGTCCAGGCTACGCTTGATCAAACTCCACGCGTTCAGGGTGCGCTGGTGGCCATTGACAATGCGACGGGCGAGATCAAAGCGATGGTGGGCGGCTACGACTACAATACCAGCCAATTCAACCGCGCGGTGCAGGCTTACCGGCAGGTCGGGTCTTCCTTCAAAGTCTATGTTTACGCTCAGGCATTACTCGACGGCATTGGTCCATTCGATACCATTCTCGACACTCCGGTCACTTTTCCCACCGCCTCTGGCTTGTGGGCACCTCATGATTACGATGACAAATTCGAGGGAAAGATTACCCTGCTGCGTGCGCTCGCGGAGTCGCGTAATGTTCCGGCGGTGAAACTTCTAGCCAAGGTGGGGATTGACAACGTCATCAAGCTTTGTCGCCGGTTCGGAATCACGTCGGACCTGGTTCCCAACCTCCCGCTGGCACTTGGGGCTTCTGATTTAACCCTGCTTGAGCATAGCTCAGGTTTTTCAACTTTTCCCGACGACGGAGTACACATCGAACCTCGCGAAATCCTGCGGGTTACAGACTATAACGGCCGTGTAATCAATGAGTTTCCGCCTCGTGTCACTGACGTACTGCCGGCTGGCGTCGCGCGCATTGAAATCTCAATGCTTCGCCAGGTGTTCATGTCCGGCACTGCCGTGAGCGACCGGGCTCTGGCCATGAAGTACCCGCTGGCTGGCAAAACGGGAACAACCAACGATTTTAGCGATGCGTGGTTCATCGGCTTCTCGCCCTCGATCACGTGCGGAGTCTGGGTCGGTTTCGATAATCATCGGACGCTGGGTCAGGGGGAAGAAGGTTCACACGTCGCTCTGCCCATCTGGGCGGATTTTATGAGCCACATCTTGAAAGACAAGCCTATTCAAAGCTTCCCAGATTCTCCACTGCTCACCAATCCCGACCAGGTGAAGCAAATCCTGGCAAGCGCCGGAACAAACAATCTGGTCGCCAGCGATTCCGCCTCTACACCGGTCGGAGCCAGCCTCGCGGACACAAAGCCCGTGTCTTCTATCCAGCAAATTCCGCCAGCTACACTGCCGCCCGCTGTAGCCTCGCCCAAAGCAACACCGGCGCCGCGGCCCAATTAGCATCGGGCACGGCTGCCACGACGAGGCGGAACAATGCCGTCCCTTCCTCCTTCACTTCTGGAAGTGATCGTAACCCGCCGGCGCAAGAGACCTTTCGGTTCCGTCTTCAAGAACCAGCGTGACGTCTCGGGACCGGCAGATTTGACCGATACAGTGGAGGGAAACACCCCGATAGCGGGCTGGAAGTTTTGCTACCTTTAGCCGGGGAACGGTGAAAAGCAACTCATAGTCTTCTCCACCGTTCAGCGCCAGGTGCAGAGAACGCCCCTTCTGGACACATTCAGGGCGCGGAACACGCTCCGCATAAACTCTTGCTCCCACGCCGCTTGCTTCGCAAAGCCGCGTCAGGTCCGTCGAGAGCCCATCGCTGATATCCATGAGCGAAGATGGAATGCCGCGCCGCTGAAGCCAGCGGCCCAAATCGCAGCGGGGTTCGGGATACAGGTGAGAACTGATTGCCACGGCAAAGTCCGGAGTTTCCCTTTGGATCCTTCGAGGCCGTTTCCGCCTTCTGGCGTGCGTCTTTAGAATTTCAAGGCCAAGGGCAGACTGACCCAGACACCCGCTGACATAAACCATGTCGCCAGGCTGCGCACCTGAACGCGTCAAACCCCTTCCGCGAGCGATTTCGCCCGCCACCGTCACATCGATCATGGTGGTTCTGGGTACAACCGACGTGTCTCCGCCAATCACTGCCACCCGAAAGCGGGTTGCCAGATCAAGCACTCCCCGGAAGAATTCTTCAGCCCACTTGCGCGACACGGTCCGGGAAAGGGCCGCAGAAATCAGGGCGAATCGCGGAATTCCTCCCATCGCGGCGATGTCGCTGAGAGAACGCGCAAGCGCTCGATGGCCCACTGATCTGGCCGGATGCAGACGGGAATTAAAATGGACGCCTTCAATCGAAAGGTCGGCAGTCAAGATCAGGTCCCGGATGGGGTTAACCCTTACAAGCGCTGCGTCGTCACCGATGCCCAAGCCGACGAGAGCCGATTTTCGCGAAGCCAATCCCCGCAGCCATCTGACGAATTCACCTTCTGACTGAAAGGCCATCTCCGCTGTAGTATACATTCAGACATGATTATCTAATGCCGCCGTTTCAAGAAAGCAAGAAAGAATCCATGATGTTTGCAGTCTGCATAGACTATGTATCCGATCTTGCAATCTGCTTCTTTCTATGCCAGCTCCATTGCGGGTCTCTTGTCGAGTTATAGGCTGGCATACTAGTAATTCGATGCTTGCTCCATGACATTATGGAATGTCCTGGGGGCCTATTCTTGGAAACATGCTTGTACGCAGGTCGTGATTCCCACACAACACAGATAAAATGGCGACTGACCGTCTGAGGCGGCCGAATCCCTTGAGAATTGACAGATCCACCCCACCAGATGCTTAGTCGGGAAGTCAGGCACCAACACAACAATTACCAGTCCAACAAGACTACTTAAGATCGGATCCGCCAGCATTTCGGCTGAAAAGGTCTGTAGAGTCGACATATCTGCTTGACAACCCAAGAATGCTCAAATACGATTGAGCTTTTGCCTTGCTGTTGATGCGACCTCGGCAGTTTTCATGCTGACCAGGGCGAGGAGGGCATCTACGAATCCACGAAAGGCTAATTGCGGTGGAAGCGCATGGACAACAAGTTCTACACACTTCTAATTACCTCTGGCGCCCATGGTAGAGTTCGAAAAATCCATCTTCCTTTCTATATTGTGCCTGTGGTTCTGGGCCTGAGTCTGGTCGGGATTGTGATGCTGGCAGGACTGGCAACCAGCTACGCGCGGATGCTGGTAAAGGTCTCGAACTACAACACCGTCCGAAGCGAACGCGAGGCACTAAAAAAACAGTTCCGTACTTTGGAAAGCAAGGTCAGCCGTGCCAACGTTAAGCTGAGTTCTCTCCAGACGCTTGCTGCCGAGGTAGCGGTGACTTATGGCTTCGGAAATGGTCGCCATCAACAAATCGCGCCCGACCTGCTGAGCCTGGCCCGCCAATCCGGCGACACCGCCGGAAGCAACTACGGGACCTCACTTTACGCCCTGAACGCAATGAAGACCGTGAGTCTCGATGGTGTGGCCGGCCAGGTTGGTCCAGGGACATTTCCTGGCATGTTCGATGACCCCAGGGCAATCCCATCCATCTGGCCCGTGCGAGGCCGGATAACCGCCGGATTTGGAGAGCGGATGGATCCGTTCAGCGGCGAGGAGGCTTTTCATCCCGGCATTGACATTGCCGACCCATACGGTACGGACGTTGTGGCAACGGGCGACGGTCTGGTCATTGAGGCTGAACCGGACGCAGGTTATGGGAGGAGCATTCTGATCGATCATGGGGATGGAATTACGACTCGTTACGCGCATCTCAGCAAAATCTTCGTGGTGGTCGGGGAGCAGGTCAAGCAGGGCGAGATCATCGGCGCCATCGGCATGAGTGGGCGGACTACGGGTCCGCACCTTCATTACGAAGTTCGAATCCACGGCACGCCAGTGAATCCCGCACGGTTCCTTCCCGGCATCGGATAGCTCCGAGACTGGGCCACCAACAAGAAAACATAATCACAAAGGCCCTGTCCCAAGTCCCGATTATTCACCCAAGAAATTGGTCCGGCACAGTTTCAGCCTCAGTACTCCCTTGTTTCTATGAGACAACAGATCATCCCAGGCTCACCCCCGAAAGCTGGTTTTTCCGAAAAGGTGATTGACAGATAACCCGTAAAGCGCGCATCATTAGAGAAGGAATTTTCCAATGGGCGCTGATTTGCGAGCCGAACCGAGGGCACACCTGTGCCGCTTGTTAGTCCGCAGGAAACCCGGCCCAGCGGAGATCATTCAGTTTGTCATTGGCGGCATCGAAATTGGCCAGCAGATTGTCGTTCTGGCGGGGCCGGCATGGCTGAAGGAACTTGCACGCGTTCTGGGCGAGAATGGTCTCCGACCCGAAACTTTGATTCGAAACGGCCGGCTGGTTTTTCTGACAGCTCCAGACTGTCTCTCGCGTTTTGCCAGGACAGAGAATCCCTGTAAGCGTCCCATGATCCGCCGGAACGGGTCGATTGTGCGATGGATTTCCGACTGGTCATGGGCGTATCGCGACGGGACTGACCCGGCAACAATTCTCCGTTACCAGCGGCGGATTCATAACTGTATCCATACCCTCGCAGACATGTCGATATGCACGGTTCACTGCGAGAAAACGGAACGGAGCTCCATGCTCGCCATTCTGGCGCAGCACCGGCGAGCCGTACGCGCCATTGAACATCCCCTTTGAAATTCTTTCCCAAGGCAAACAAAAAAGACTTTTCAGCATGCGGCTTGGACACAGGCGTGTCCAGAGGGCTGGAGGGCCATATAGACGTTGAAACCGGCGTTACCCACGACACCGGTCGCGCCACGCTGAATTGTCCACAAAGGAAGGCGCTCACGTCCAGGTGAACGATATTGACGAAAGAGAGCTTGACCAGAGTGCGGCTGCAGCCAGCGCAACAGCGGTCGCCGCTCCAATCCTTGTCAACCGGACATATCTCATGGGCTCTCGGTGAATTACACGTACTTGTCGAGATGTAGCAATATGTTTATCTGCTACTTCAGTAAAGTTGCACTGATGCGCAAGGGGCATTTTCGCCGTGCCCTCAGCGCAGCCGTCAAAGCTCATTCACAGAGTTTTTCGGCTGGCTGCACAATCCTCGCAGGTGAGGAGCCGCCGCTTTAGTATCCGTCTGACCTCGAACTCATGGTCTGGGATTGGAATTTCCGCCAAAGATCGAGCCGGGCTGAGATGGCTGGCTGGGGCCAAGGTGGAATCCTCCGCCAGAGTTCGGTTGAGATCCCGGACCCGAGGAAGGCTGTCCTGGCTGCACGGCTGCACCAGGAACAAGGCTGGTCCCGGTCAAGTTAGGGGCGCCTGGTGCTCCGGGGACACCCAGAAACTCCCATTCGTCGTACTCAGTGCGATGGTCAAACACTCCTATCGAACGCTGATGGCTCGTGCTGGCGACGCCAACGATATAAGCGCCCACGAGTTTGTTTTTCCCGAAAAGGGAAGTCGTCGAACCGCTGCCCTGTTGAGGCTGTGACGAGCCGGGCCCTGAGCCAAAGAGCGAAAAGCTTCCCACTTGCGATCCGTTCTGCTGGGAATTGCTCTGTGTCGACTGCGAGCCTGTTCCTCCTTGTACTCCGGTTGAAGATGGCTGGCCAGAGGAACTTGTGCCGCCTGGGAGGCCTTTCTGCTTGCCAGGCGGGCCAAGGATCTTGGAATCGAGGATGATCCCCGTGCCTGTGGCGTGGATGAATCTCCACTTCCCATTCTTGGCCATCGGATCGCGGTAGGCTTGGCGGAGGAAGCTCATATTGTTCGTATGAAGGAGTTCTTTCACCGAGGTCGGATAGCGGTGAAACTGCATATGGAAGAGCTCGATGGCACGTGCGTACTGTTCACCGCGGAAGATCAATTCCTTTTCCTTTTCCCGCTGGCCTTCAACATAAATGCTGGGCACCGCGGCCGTCAGGGAGATCAACAGCAGCGTTGCCATCATCATCATGATCAGCAATATGTAGCCCTTTTCCGTCGATGGATCTTTCGAGCGGCTCTCCGAAGGGCTATTGCACCAGTGGGATCGGCAATTGAACTTTTTCACCTGTAACTCCGTCTTCAACCTCGACAGTCGAGGATGTAATGCTGAGGATCTTGTAACGCTGCGAAATGATGTCGCCATTGTGAACAACATAAACCTGGTCCGAATCGGTCAAGTAGGCTTCCGGCCCGACGCCGATCCTTTCCGAGAATCCGATCGCCCGAAGGGGAATTCTGCTTGGAGCCTGGGCGGAACTTGCAGCAGCGATTGCGGCACTGGCTGCCTGGGCCGCGCGTTGAGCAGGCGTGATGGGCGGAGCGCCATAATCGAAAGGATTACGGGTAATGTCTGGCAGCGGCCGGGTCACATACTCCTCTAAAGCCTGCAACCCGAAGTCGGTATCAGGCTTCACGGAAGCACTTCCTTTTTCAGACTGTCTTCTTGCCGCCGATGCAGGTTTTGAGACGGGTTGGAATACCGGCTGGTCCGGTTCATCGGCGGGGGCCGGGTTGCCCTCGATCTCCGAAACCAACCTGAAAACGAGGAGGATGCATAGTCCGGCAAGTGCAATCTTCCCCCATTTTTCGAACTGCTTCCGTCCGTTCATGGCGTGATGTAGAGAATTCCGCCAACCCGCAGGGTGACCGAGCCGGTTTGCCCGCTCGAAAATGAAAAGTTCCTGACCAGGATAAGGTCATCCGCCGTTTCCAGGGAGTGGGCGAATCTCAGCAGATTTGTGAACGAACCTTCCACCGTAATATCGAGTCCTAACTGTTCGAGGGGTTCACCCTTCTCAGAGTTAAGTTTATAACTCACGCTGTTCAGTTTCACTCCGTTTTGCTGGGTCAGCACACGGACCAACCGCGCCGCATCTGAAAAGACCGTCCGCCGTGCCGGAACATGCTCATGGATAAAGTTCTTGAGTTTGTCGTCCGCCTCGGGGAGTTCCTTCTCAACCTTTTCATAGCGCGCCACTTGAAGTTTCCTCTGTTGCAACTGGAGAATAGCCCGGTGGTAGGAATTCTCGTGATGGATGATCTCTCGCTTGATGGGACGAACCGCCAGAAAGTAAACGGCCAGGTCCAAGACAACGACCCCGGTCGCGGCGACCTCAAGAAACCGAATTATTCTCTTTCGGCGTTGTCTTTTCATACCTTCTATCACTTCCCCGACGATGAGGACGGAGGCACGTACTTCGCTGTGCAGACCATCGCAACTTCCTGTGCCGTGCTGCCATTCCCCCCCTGGAACCCCTGGCTCTTAATGATGATGTTGCTGAATTCGTTGGAATTTTCCAGATTGCTGAGAAAAACTTCGATCGACTGTTCGTTTTTTGCCATCACGGCGAACTGCACTTCCGGGTTGGGCACTGCCGAGGAAGCCAGGGCCAGACCATTGAGCCGCGCGGCGGGGGGCAGCAGCTTGCTGACCTCGGATGTGAGATCGGTCAAAGAAAACTGCTTCCGGCTGATCAGTTCGTTCAGGAACTCAGTCTCCTCCATCATTTGTCTGTACTCGGGCCGTTCAATCTGGCGCTGGAGTTGAGTTTCCCTGGCTCGCAACGCCGCATCCCGGGTTTTGATCTGGACCAACACCTGCTGGACATGGTGAGAGCGCCGCATCCCCTGGAACACTGCGTTCCCCAGCCAGACCAGAACAACGATCGAAACGACAAGTGTTGGAATGGTCCAGAGCATTGAGTAGCGCTCGCGGCGATCACGAGATTCGGCGAGATTCAAGTAAACTTTCATGCGATCCTACGCTGCATTGGCCACAATCCCGGAGACTGTCGCGCCATATTCGTGAAGAAGCTCCTTTTCTTCGGCTGAGAGCCGGATGCCCACCGCCTGCGGATCGGGCACCAGGCTGCTGACCTCTCGCGACAGAATGCGAGCAAGCTCCGCGACCCAACTTTCCGGCAGGGCCGGACGCGCGCAGAGGCGGACATCGCTGATTTCAAGCCCCAGGTTGTCATGGGAAGCAGCCAGAGCGCGCGCCGCTTCCTCGGTGACCAAGGCCAACCGCTCTTCCATGGACTTCCCGTTCATCGGCTGATTTCGCCACATCCTGATCTGCCGGCCACTCACGACAATTGCCGTTAGAGTACAGGAAGACACATGAAGCAGCAACTCGCCCCCGAGTCGATCTTCACTCAATAGAGGAAGAAGCGCGGCAGACGACGGCAGCACCAGCCTGACATCGCCGTTCAGAATGTCCAGCAACGATTCGTATTCGGCGACAACGGATTTTCGCGCAGCCACGGCAAACACTTCAACGCCGCCAGATTCTTTCGCACTGGCCTCCAAAGTCACACGCGCCTCTTCGATGGGGAACGGCAGCAAGGATTTCATCTTCCAGCGAACCAGCGATTCCCGTTCCTTGCGGTCAGCGGGGAGAGTCTCAAATTCGAGAATGCTGGCTCGCACCGCGCCGTCAGGCAGCAAAAGGCCGAAAGGCCCCCGATTGTTGCCAAGGACCTTGCTCATGGCTGCAATCGTCCGGCTCACCTGCTCAGGCTTCAGGATGTTGGGACGGCCAGGCACCGGAGAAATGATACCAGACTCAAGGTCGCCCACAGCCACGCGCGCCACCTTGCGGAACGTCCTTGAAATCCGCACCCCCAGGATATACTCAGGTTGAAACTCAAACAGCCCCAGCGGCAGCGCAAACCTCCGCTTCCTGACCTTGAGCGGGCGGGCTTTTCCGGCAGCACGGTCTCGTCTTAAGAATTTCTGGCGAAAGTCGAGTTTATTCAACAAATGTGACCTTATTGATTTCCTTCAGCGTTGTGATTCCCTGGCGAACCTTCTCCAGCGCAGCCTCCCGCAACGTTCGCATCCCTTCATCACGCGCCGCTTGCCGGATTTCAGACGACGGCCGCTTGTCAAGAATCAGTTCGCGAATTCTGTCTGAAAGCGCGAGCAGTTCTCCGATAGCCGTGCGGCCGCGAAACCCTGTCTGGTTACAGTGCGGGCAGCCGGTACCTTCGTAGAAAACCACCTCTTGCCATTTTGCCGGGTCGATGCCCGATTCTTCATACAACTGGCGGGGTACGGCCACGGGCTTCTTGCACTCCTCACAAATCATGCGCAGAAGTCTCTGTGCCAGAATACAGTTGAGCGCCGAAACAAAGTTGTAAGGCTCGACACCCATGTTCAGGAATCGTCCCAGGACATCAACCACATTGTTGGCATGAACCGTGGTGAAGACCAGATGGCCAGTCAAGGCGGATTGGATGGCAATCTGCGCAGTTTCGTTATCCCGGATCTCGCCAACCATGATCTTGTCGGGATCGTGCCGCAGAATCGACCGAAGGCCGCGGGCAAAAGTGAGACCCTTCTTTTCATTGACAGGAATCTGAGTGATGCCACGGATCTGGTATTCAACGGGGTCTTCAATGGTGATGATCTTGTCTTCGTCGCTCTTGATTTCCGAAAGCGCTGCATAGAGCGTGGTGGTCTTGCCGCTGCCGGTCGGCCCGGTTACCAGCACCATGCCGTAGGGCTCGCGGATGAAACGGCGCAACCGTTTGATTTCCCGTTCCGAAAAACCGAGCACGTCCAGCCGAAGCTGGCGGAATTTCTCGTGCAATGATTCCTTGTCAAGAATACGCAGGACAGCATCCTCGCCATGAATCGAAGGCATGATCGACACGCGAAAATCGATGGGACGCCCGTGATAGCTCACCCTGAAACGGCCGTCCTGCGGCACGCGCCTTTCTGCGATGTCAAGGTCCGCCATGACCTTGATCCGGCTGATCACGTTCGACTGGTGTTCGTAGGAAAGCGGGTTCATGGCCTGCTGGAGAACGCCATCGATGCGATACTTCACGACCATCGAGTTGTCGCGGCTTTCAAGGTGGATATCACTGGCGCGCCGCTCCAGTCCGGCAAAGATGATGGAATCGACCAGCCGGATCACGGGGCTGACGCCGCGCTCTCCGACCAGTTGCTCAAGCGAAAGATCTTCGTTCCCGTTTTCTTCTTCGCGGATAACGTCCAGACGGAACTCAACGGTTGCCTCGTCAAGCACGCGTTGTGAAGGGTCTGTCTTGCTTAGAAACTCTTTCACCTGGCTCGGGGCGGCCACCTTGATGATCAGTTGGCGGTCAAGCCTCATCGCCAGTTCGTCCAGGCGGTTAAGATTTGAAGGATCGCCCACGGCAATCGTAAGCTGCGAGCCATTGGCCTCCAGCGGCAGGAACTGGTAGTCCAGCATCATGTCAAGAGGAATAGAGCGCAGCACTTCAGGATCGGAACGAACTTCGCGCAGGTCGACAAACCCGAAGCGATAACGCAGCGCGGAACGGCGCGCCGCCTCAATTTCCCGCTCAGGATCGTCGACAAGATCAGGAACCAGATTTTCGGCCATTAATGTACCTGCCCAGCCAGTGAAAATAGTGGCAGATAAAACGCCACCAGAACAAAAGCGACCACAACAGCAATAGAAGCAATCATAATGGGGTCAACCATGGCCACCAGCGTTGCCAGATCAATGTTCACATCTTCTTCGAAGAACTCCGCAACAGACTCCAGCATGCTCGGGAGCGCTCCGGTCGTTTCCCCCACTTCAATCATGTCCAGAGCCAGCGGAGGGAAGAAGCCTGTCATGCGCAAACTCTCACTCAAGGGCCGCCCGCCCATAACTTCCATCCGGGCCTGCACCAGGCCCTTCGCCAGTAAAGGACTCGAAACGGAGTCCGCCGAGTTTTGGAGCGCCGCGACAATCGGCAGCCCGCCCTGAAGCAGTGTCGAGAGCGTTCGCACAAACTCCGCCACAGAAAACTTCAATAGCAACTTGCCCGCGACCGGAAGGCGAAATTTAAGCCGCTCCCATTGCAGGCGAATCGCTTGCGACCGGCCCGCCGATCGCAGGCCAAAAAAAGCAAGGACAATTCCAGCCAGGATGAAAACACCCATCCGCTTAATACTCAAGCCCAGGCTGATGACAAACACCGTAAGCGGGGGCATCGGAACATGGAGTTCATTATACAGTTGCGAAAACCTGGGGATGATAAACGTGTCAATCAGAACAATAAGACCACAAAGGAAGACCAGCAGGAAGGCCGGGTAGATCAGCGCAGACAGGAACTTCTTGCGGAAGGAGCGGGCGGTTTTCTGGTAGGAGATATACTGGGCCAGCACCTTGTCCAGGCTGCCGCTGCGTTCTCCAGCCCGGATCGTAGCACAATAGATTCTCGGAAACTTCTTGACAGACTCAAACGCCTCAGAAAGCAGGGCCCCGCCGCGAACTCTGTCCTGAACCTCTTCCACTGCAGAACGGAGTTCCTCGCTGCGGGTCTGGCGGGCCAGCATTTCGAGCGATTTCTGCAGGGGCAGGCCTGACTTTGAAAGCGTCATGAACTGCTGATTGAAAATCAGCAGATCATCTTCCTTGATTTTGCCGCGACGCGGAGGGCCAATCCGCATTGAAAGGACGGACTTGGGCTTGACCGAAAAGACGTAGAAGCCCTGCGAAGCCAGCCGAGCGCGAAGTTCTCCCTCGGAGGACGCTTCGTGCGTCTGGTTGATAACTTGACCGGTATCTGTCCCGATCCTGCAAACGTACTCACCCATACCTACCAACTGCTGTAAGGCGTTCCCTCGAGCGACGTCGCGTCTGAACCGCTGTGAACATCCACCACCCCTGCCACGGTCTGTTCAGGGCTGATGGGTACTTCTTCGATGTCCGCCTTCCATGTCTGATTAGACCCAGTAAAGGGATCAATTGGCAGCCCTCCACGCAAGTAACCCGCCTGCACGAGGTCATCAAGAGATTCCGGAGGCTGACCTTTATCCAGCGTGTACTGATCGATAAGCTTTCGCATGGTGAACAGGTCGTCCTTCAGGACAGCCTCACGCGCCCTGATGACCGCCACGCGATAGCTCGGAGC
This sequence comes from Terriglobia bacterium, assembly GCA_046705285.1. Classification (GTDB taxonomy): domain Bacteria; phylum Acidobacteriota; class Terriglobia; order UBA7540; family UBA7540; genus SCRD01. The sequence continues at coordinate 7,482 of JBJKQK010000256.1, read as the reverse complement.
AGCGATCGCGGCAAGGATCAAGATCAGCGAAAGAACCACCATCATTTCGAGAAGAGTGAAACCCTTCAGCCCCATCCGCTCTTTTGGGGCGCCCTCCGGTCCTGACTTCATCTTTCTACCATTGATCATAGGGGATTCCATTCAAGCCGATACCCTGGCTTGGGCAATAGACATTAAACACATCCTGGCCCCCCCAGCTTTGGGAGTCCGGGGAATCCTGCATCGAGCGCAGACCCCAGTCCTTACTCCCTGTCATGGGATCCACAGGAATCTTCCTGAGGAATTTGTAACGGACTTTGCTGCCTTTCAAAGGAACACCTTTGACCAGAGTTTCGAGCGTGGGCGGATAACCATAGGTATCCATCTGCATAGGGATCATTCCCCTGTCGGCAAAGTCCTTGTAACGGTCGATGGCGTTCCGCATGGTTCTGAGATCACGCCTCAGTTCCAATTCCTTCTGGCGCCTGACGGCAATCGCGGCGACAGGAAGAGCTACTGTGGCCAGGATCATCATGATCGCCATGGCGACAATCATTTCGATCAGCGTGAAGCCCTTGCTGGCTGGCGGGCTTCCTGCCCGGTTTCTGGCTAAACTTCTCATCTCGGTTGGGACAGCGCCCCTGGGACTGGAGACGCGGGATTTGGCGCAACGCGAGGGGTGGGAACAACAGGCGCGGAAGGACCTGAGCTTTTCGTGACCGGATGCGCCGGGGTTTGTACCGCAGCGGTTTCCACATTCGGTCCCGGCAAGCGAACAACCCTTGGCGTCAACATAATCAGCACGTCCGTTTGCACCTTTTCGTGTTTCCTGTCACTAAAAAAGTACTTCAGTCCTGGAATGTCGCCAAGCCCGGGGACACCTGAAACAGTGGTCGTATTGGTCGTCTCGAGCATACCACCCAGCACGCTCGTCTCTCCCTCTTCCAATCGAATATTGTGTTCGATCTTCCTTTGGCCGAAGGTTGGCTCGCTAACGCCTGCGATCGTCACCGAGGGCTGGACCGATGAGATATCGATTTTCGCATGAATCGCTATTTCCCCATCCGGCAACAAAGTCGGGGTTAAATCCAGATTGACTCCGACATCCTGAAACTGGAACTGTGTGCTGGCGAGCAAGCTGCTGACACCGGATGAGGTTGATGTTGCGCCGATGCCGAGCGACGGCAAAAAGCTGCCGGTCGCATAGGGGATGCGGCTCCCAATCTGCAATGTAGCAGTGTCGCCAGAGGTAACACGAATCTCGGGATTTTGCAGGATGCGTGTGCTCGAGTCGTTCAGGATAGCCGTTGCAACAGCGCTGGGGACAACCAAGCCAAAATCATTCGACCCAAAATGCCCGGCCAGTGTGGCTGAACTCGAAGGGCTGTATACCGCACCCCCCTGAAATCCGTTTGTAATCGTGCCTGAAGGAGTCACCGTTGCCGGCGTCAGCCCAAGCTCTCTCACCCGATCTGCATCCGCTTCCAGTACTGTAACGTCTATCATGATCTCGGCCTTGCCGCGGTCGAGATCACTAATCAAGTTCTCTGCCTGTTTCACTTTTTCCGGGGTGTCACGAACGATGATGGCGTTGGCGTCGGGATTGTCGATGATCCGCTGGATGCCCAGAATCTGCTTGAGAGCCGTCGTGATCGCCGTCCGGTCAGCAGGCTTCATAGAATTGCTCAAATAGACCGTCCTCGTCACTTCCGTCTGATAGTCCCGCCGGTTTGCGGGATTGTTGGGAATCACCAGAATTGTATTCGGAGTCACGACTTTCCAGAAGGTGTGGGTTTGAAGAGAAAGGAGATGCAGAGCATTTTGAATCGTCACATTGTTCAGGTCCATCGAAACAGGCTGGGCCTGAAAGTCGGATGTGAAGGCTACGTTCAGCCCGGCGAGTTTGCACAGGGTTTCGTAAACTCGCCTGCTGTCGGCGCTGATCCGAAAGCGTGTGAGCGGTTCTTTTGGCAAAGGCTTGAGTTTAACCACCCCGGAGGGCGCCTGCCGCTCGCTCTCCTTGATGGCCTGCCGCAGAGCCTTTTCGTGTGCCTGCTTGGCAGCGACTTCTTTGGCAAACAATCTGTTCAGTTCCTGTCGGGCGGCCTGGTTGCTGGGGTCAATGCTCACGGCCTTCTGGAACTCCCCGATAGCCTCTGACACTCTCTGCTGCCTAAGGAGATCCTGTCCCTGTTCGAGGTGGAACAACGACGCCTGCAACCTCGCATGCCGTTCCATTAGCTGATATTTGACGTTTGCCGGTTGCTCCTCCGCCGCCTTCTCGTAGTCAATCAGCGCATCGTCCCAGTTCTTCTGAATTTCTGCCTTCCTGCCCTGCCGGTAATAGGATAAACTCCCAGGCGCACAGGCTGAGAAGGCCAGCAGGCCCGCCAGCGCCAAGACTATCCCTCCGCGCCGCCACACGGACGTTTTCCTTTCCATACGCACCAGCTTACGTAGAATGTATTATCGGCGAAGATGTTGCCTGAAAGCAAGCAAACAGCGGCCTCGGAGGCCTGAATCCGAGGTATTAACCGATAAAACATCATCCCATGCTAAGATTTCAGTTCAGAACTTAAGGAAAAGAAGGAGGCCAAGAGATGGGAAAAGTACTGCGATGTCGCGATCTGGGCACCAACTGTCCCAAGGAGATCCGGGCTGATAACGAGGAAGATCTTATGAAATTGGCCGCTGAGCATGCGGAAAGGGAACACGGGGTCAGCGTTGCCAACATTCCACCCGCCATGCTCGACATGGTCAAAGCTGCCATCAAGGACGAATAAGCCTGAACCGGCCTGCTTCCAGGTCCGGGAGACGCCTGACGGGCATCCGCGCATTTGATCGCTGCTACCCAGGAACGGCGATTTTGCGAAGGGGGAAAATCCCGTCTTTTTCGGCCCGCAAGAGGTAATTGAATCGTCCGAGGCGAAGCCCCTGCCGGCTGGCCGGCAGGGGCTGAATTCACGTCACGCCGCTGCGGCGCTGAACGTCCAAAGCGGCAAAAGACCGTTATTGAGCCTCGCCTTCCTGGGTCTGCTCCTTCTTTTTCTTTGACTTCTTGTGTTTCTTTGCAGCCTTCTTGGTATGCTTCTTTTTCTTTGCCTGCTTCTGAGCAGGAGCGGTTTGCGGGGCCTCCTGCGCTTCCTGAGTATCCTGTGCAAACACCGGCATTGTGAGGGAAACAGCCACGGCCAAGGTAGCCAACAGTGTCAAAAGCTTCTTCATGGTCGGAGGTTCCTCCTTCAAATTGACGTCTTGCTCTCCCGATGCGCAGCACGAGCAAGGCCAAACGGCGTTTTCCGCATGGATGCTGTAATCGATTGATCATACAAGACATATTCAGGCCAAAAGCACGACCTTCCCCGACTCTGCCGCTTGCGCACCGCCGGACTGTACGGGTTGGTATACCCCTATACGAACTGGTGCAGAGTTCCCTGCTGAAACGGTCAGTACCTCTGACGACTCCCGGCGCCACACCGGCCTCGGGCCATGGGGAATGAAATTGGGTACTCCCATGATCGCGTTTTCGATTACCAATCCAGGTTTTGGTACAATTCGTAGTAGCGATGCCTGCCCAAGGGGGAACCAAAATTCGCCGCGCCTTTCGCGTACAACCTGAGAAGCGCCTGAAGCTTGTCATTTTCTTCATCACCTCAGTTTGCAACGCAAAGTGCCGGACCTGCTTTTACTGGCAGGAGTTGAACCAGCGCGGCGACCTGAGCTGGGACGAGATCCGGAAGCTTTCCTCCACCATGCCGCCTTTCACTGACTTGTGGCTCTCCGGCGGCGAACCCATGCTGCGCCGCGAGCTGGCCGAGATCCTGCATCTGTTCTACGTAAACAATGGCATTCGCTGGGTTAACCTGCCCACCAACGGCCTGCTTCCCGAACGGACGGCCGATCGAGTGGAAAAAATCTGCACCGAGAATCCTGAACTTCAGCTTGATCTTAACGTAGCCATGGACGGGCTCTACGAAGTGCAGGATTCGATCCGTTCCGTACCCGGCAACTTTGAGAAAACTCTGGAGACCCTCGAGGCCCTCCAGGCCAGCCGGCATAATTTCCCCAACCTGCGCGTGAATATCAACACGGTGATCTGCACCGAGAATTTCGACAGCGTGCTGGAAATCGCCCGGTTCGTCCGGCAGAATTGCCATGTTGACGGCCATTACTTCAACATCATCCGCGGCAATGCGAAGGACCCATCGCTCAAACAAATTCCTGCCGACCGCCTGCCGGCCCTCTATAACGAAATCCGCAGGATTTACGCCCATTATGCGCGCATCGCCACCCGGCATTCCGGCGGATTGGTCAACACAGTCAGCCGGGCGTATTACGAGGGCGTTCTCGCCTTTCACAACAAGGTCCAGCTTGAAAACATTGCGTCGCCGCACCCCTGGCCGATGCCCTGCACCGCGAGCGAGACTTCCATTGTCATCGACTTCAACGGCAACGTGCGCGCCTGCGAACTGCGCGACAGGCTGGCAAACCTGAGGGAATTTGACTGCGATTTCCAGAAGTTTTGGCAGGCCGCCGCTCGCAGGGATGAAGCGGGCCGCATCGTCCACGATCAGTGCTGGTGTACGCACGTCTGCTTTATCCATGACAGCCTGCGCCATTCTCCCAAAGCGATGTTTTACGACGTTCCGCTGAGCTATCTGCAATCAAAAGTCTCCCGCATCCTCAACAACGGCCATTCTCCCGGGGAGCGCTTGTCAAAGGCCAGGCACAGCCCGTGAAAGGGCTCAACTTTCAGTCGCGCTGGAAGACACGGCTCCTGAAGACCTCTTAAGATGGTGCCTGCCAATGCGGCAGCGATGAATCCGTGTCTTTTCATATCCCGCAGCCGGCAAGAGGTGCATAATGCAGCATAGGGAGAATGTCCTGCCCGTGCTACAATCCCGCCACTCATGAATGGAGAGCCTTCATCCGTTCCCGCCGCAACGTCGCCGGGCGCCCTGCCGTCCGCCATGCACCTTCGCTACTTGTCGCTGCTGCGCTCCAACGCCAATTTCCGCAGGCTGTGGCTGGCCCAACTGATCAGCGAAGTGGGCGACTGGTTTTACAGCCTGGCGATCTATGATCTTTTGCTTGCAACGACTCACCGGGGCGCGGCGGTCGGCTGGGCCATCATCATCGAAACTCTCCCCTGGTTTTTCATGACGCCGTTCGCCGGATATGTGACGGATCGCTTCCCGCGCCGGACTCTGATGATTGCCGCCGACATTTTTCGCGCCTTCATCGTCCTGGGGATGCTGCTGCGGTTCGTTTCCCTCGACGTCCGATGGGTCTATCTGCTGCTCGGAGCAGAAGTTATCTTTTCCTCTCTGTTTGAACCGGCCCGCAGCGCCATTCTGCCCAACGTCGTGTCCGAGGATGAGATTCTGCCGGCCAACGCGCTGGCCTCGGCCACCTGGTCTGTGGCGCTTGCGGCTGGAGCGGCTCTGGGTGGAACGGTCACGGCGCTGTTGGGCCGCGACGTGGCATTTGTCACCGATTCGGTTTCGTTCTTGGCCTCGGCATTCCTGATCCTCCGCATCCATGTCCACGAACCGCACGCCGCACCCGCCGGCAGACTCGCACAAACCATATCGGAAGCTACCGCCAGCGTGCGCGAGGGTCTCGCCTACGTCTGGACCAACGGCAAAGTCCTCACGCTGGTTCTGGCCAAGACGGGCATAGGATTCCTGGGCGGGTCGCTTCTTTTGCTGGTGATTTTTGGTGAGCGCATCTTTCCCATTGAAGGCCATGGAGCCCTGGCACTCGGGCTGCTTTACGCGGTACGAGGCGTGGGCTCCGGAATCGGCCCGCTGATCGGCGACCGGCTCACCGGAGGCTTTCAGGACAAAATGTGGAAAAGCATCGGGGTTAGCTTCTTCATCACGGCCGCAGCCTACGTTGCTTTCGGTTGGTCGCCCACCCTCTTGCTGGCGCTGGTCTTCCTGCTGATCGCACACATGGGCGCCAGCAACATCTGGGTGATGTCCACTTCCCTTCTTCAGATCAACACCTCCGACCATGTCCGGGGACGCGTCTTTTCCGTGGATTTCGGCGTGTTCATGCTGATGATTGCCATTTCCAACTACCTGATGGGACTTGGTCTCGACACATGGGGATTCACTGCCCGCCAGCTTGCGGCCGGCCTGGGATTCGTTATGATTGTTCCTGGAATCCTTTGGATGGTTGCGCTTCGCTTCCGGAGAAGCGACGCCGTCTGAACATCTCTTTCGACTCGCGGCATTGCGGGGGATTTGCATTTGAGCAGCCATCGCTTTATTGCAGACCGCATGATCGGACGCCTGGCACGGATGCTGCGGCTGCTGGGTTACGACACGCTCTACCGGCCCGAGCTCAATGCTGCCGGCATCACCGAAGTCGCCGACCACGACGATCGCATCATCCTCACGCGAGGCGACACCCTCCGGCGATTTCCCGATGCGTCGAACGTGTTCAGCGTGAAGAGCGAATCTCCTCCCGAGCAGCTGCGCGAAGTGGTCGCCCGCTTCTCGCTCGACACCAAGTCGGGCTTGTGGACCCGCTGCACGGTCTGCAACGGCTCCATCAGCAGCGTGCCGAAGGAGGGAATTAAATCGCTGGTCAAACCCAAGGTCTACGAACTCTACCCGGAGTTTTTCCGCTGTGCGGGCTGCGGCCGCGTCTACTGGCACGGCTCGCACGTGGAACGAATCCTGCAAAAGCTGTCGGGTATTCTGGGCGAGGGCCTGTAGCTGTGCGTTCATCTCTGTGCGCCGCAGTCAGCGCGAAGACCGAGGGATTGGCTGCCGGCTGTAGCCTCGGGAGGGACCTGGCAGGAAGATCGGAAATTCCTCTTCCGACGTTTGAGACATTTTTTGACCATTCTTTATTTTCAACAACTTCGGTAGGTTCGTTTTTCGGTTCGTTCCGGTTCGTTTTTTATGCACTCTAGTGTTTTCAACAACTTCTCCGCTTCGTTTTCAGGTTCGTCTCGGTTCGTTTTTGAACCCCGATCTTTTGTTTTCAATCATTTCTCCGGTTCGTTTTCGCAAAAAAGAATTCTTTTGTCCCATTTGCCTCACTGCCTGGACGCTCTCGGGCAGGGTTTTTGCCGTTTTCCGGCAACGACTCGTACAGTCTCCTAGCCCAGCTTGTGTCAAATTCCACCTTTGTGTCTCCATGGCCCCCCGTCACATCGGGAGTTTAATAAAGGCTACCATACTAGCCGACTTTTGTCAAGCAAATTCGTCGGCAGGAAATTCCCGCGCAAGCGGTAGCCACGGTCAACCAGCCTCGCGGTTGACCGTGGGTTTGTCGCTTTTGAAAAGCCCACTACCAACCCCTGAAATGCGCCTGGTACCAGGGTATATGCCGAAAACTGCCAGGTGCATTGAAGTGCTCCCCGCTGTACCCAAGCTGCGTCGTCCATTTCTTTCCGACTGCTATTTCTTAGTCCCCCTCCGCCTGTAGCGCAGGCCCTTGCGGCCTGCGGCACTTGCTCACTGGAAAAACTGCGGGCCGTAAAGG
>JBJKQK010000255.1:0-65364 GCA_046705285.1 Terriglobia bacterium | reverse complement strand
ATGGGAAAACGTACAACTTCCTTTTGTCGCCATTAGAATATTCGAAGCGCTTTCACTGCTTCTTGCTGCGGCGGGAATATTAGGAGTGGTTCCTTATTCAACCAGTCAGCGCAGGCGCGAAATCGGCATTCGCATGGCCCTTGGGCACGGAAGAGCGACGTGCCCAAGAAGATCGTTGCGCAAGTTCTCAAGCTGGCGCTGATTGGTGTGGTCATTGTTATTGCCGAAGCGCATGCTCTGACACAACTTCTGGCGAGCCTGTTTTATGGCGTCAAGCTGACCGGCCCGGTCACCTACATCGCCGTGGCGCTCGTAGCCAGATACATCCCCGCCCGCAGCGCGGCCAGAGTCGATCCCATGGTGGCGCTCCGCCATGAATAGCGGCGGGTTTACCCTGCCATTTCGTGTTGTTGATTTGTGGTATGGTTTGGGGATTGAGGGGCTGAAATCACGAATGATACATTAAGAATTCTGGGTTTTCGGTGGTCACTGAAGTTCTAGTGGCTATACCCTTTTTGCACGAACTGTGTAGCTATTCCAATTTGATTCCAAGCCCTTACGCCCCTCGCGCTTTCGAGGCAAGGCGCACCAACCGTGGAACCAACAGCAACGTGACGGCATAGAGGAAGATCGATGCAGCCGTAAATCCCAAGTGGCCCTGACGCATGTCTTCAAATACTAATTTCGACGCCGCGAATGCCAACATAGCATAGGCCATCCAAGCCATTTCATTGCGCTGCCAGCGCACGCCGCTGTAAGCCAACGCGAGCGCGAGTGCGCAGATTGTCAGTGTGCGGAGGACGGCGACAGGGAAGGTTCCCAATTCACCGCCTTCCGCAGCGAGCTTGACCAAGCCCCATACCAGCATCGCGGCGGTTGAGCTCACCGCCAGGGCCGCTGAGAACAAATAAAGAAGCCGGTGGCTCCAATCGTCTCCACAGAGGCGCCCTGATGCAGAGTAGCAGGCCACCGCACACAGGGAGACGATGGCGACGATCCAACGCGGAGACCCGGGAAACGTGCCAGCAACGGCGTGAAGGTCGTATGCCAGCAGCCCGGAAGTGAAGGCCGCCGCAAGCAGAAACACAAGGCCATGGAACACCAGCGTTGAGATCAGTCTCCGTTCACCCAGCCAGAACGCCACGATCGCTGCCGCGCTCAAAGATACGGGCAGCCAGAAGTGCGGCAAACACAGGTAGCTGCCCGCAAGAAACAGTGCCAGACTGCCGCCAGCGTAGGCGTGGAAATTGCGCCCGTCGGCAGCGCCGCGCACGCGGGCAAAAACGGCCGTATAGCCCGCTGCGGCAAAGACAAAACAAAGGATGCCGAGCGCCACCTGGCCGGTCCGCGGCCAGAACGTCAGCACACCCCACGCCGCCAGGAGAAACGCAACCAGCGTCTCTACGATCTCGAAGAAGCCAATCGGCCGTCGTCTCGCCACCGGATAAACGTTGGCGCTCACCCCATAAATCGTGAGCAACACAAGACCGAACGCAGGCAGCAGCGTTGCGCTGACCACTTTGTAATCCGGACGGGCGCCTTCCGGGCTGGAGTAGATAGAGATCATCGCGCACACGGCCACATCTGCCAGGGCAGCCGCCACCGGCCTTACCTTCAATTTGTGACCCAGTGCTGCGGAGAACTCGTTGGCCAATGCCACCACGAGAAGCGCCACGACGAAGGGCGCCGGATCATGCGTGGCAATCGCAAGGACGAGCGCCGCAATGCTGCCAGCGGCATGGGCAATCGACGCCACTGGCTCGGCTAGGCTCTTCCAAGTCAGGGCGGACGCGGATAAGACATACGCGACGAGCACGCCGGCCGCAAACGCCGTCGACAGCGTTCCGAATCGCAGCGTGACTTCCCACAGCATGGGGATAAGAATCAGGGCTGAAGTGCTGGCATACGCGATTCTGGCGAAACGGGCCTCGACAGGCGTCCACGTCGCCGCAACCAGCCAGAAGACTGTGTACGCAATTCCAATTGCAACCACCGCAGTTCGCGGGAATGTGGGCGATCCCGCGAGCGCTCGCAACAGATATGCCCCGGCCATTCCCAGCATCGCCTTGCCCAGCACGGACAACGCGCTGGGCCCCTGGGCCACGGTCTGGATTTCAAGAGGGGACGTGATCGGTGCGACGTTGGGCGCCTGGGCAAGGACTGGGGGCTCGATCCTGGAAAGCTGTTCGAGAGCGCGGACACGCCGCTCCAGGATCTCCAGGCTCCTGGCAAGTTCGGCGATGGCGTCATGAAGATCGTCCATAATCTTCAACGCCTCTTTGGGAAAAGGTACGGGGCCCCGGCGCTAGCGCGCGGGTGTGGCTGGCGCAATCGGTCCCTCGGGCTTCTGCGCCCAAGGCGGCAGGAGTCTCAGTAGGACCCCAAGGATCAGCAGGGGCAGAATGAGCAGGGCAACCGATACCAGTATTCCTTCCCGCGAGATCAGGCCCACTTTATACGTCGTGTATCCGAGAAAGCTCTTGGAAAATAATTGGCCGCCGATCACCACGTTCCAGCGCATAGCAAAGATGCCGATCAACGTCAGGCATCCCGCAAGAATGTAAAGCCGCTTGCGCACGGTAGCTTGAAACTTGATAACCTGTGTCAATGCCAGCAAGAGGATCGGCACCAGTGTGCCGGCGAAGATCTGAAGAACAATCTGCGAAAAGTACAGCTTGGTGTGAAGCATGAAGTCGAGGCTTTGGAACGACTCATCGGCCATGTAGATCCGGTGAACCAGATCGAGCATTTCCAGGCTGAAGTCGATGATATACATGTATAACAGATATCGCGCCACAGTATCGACGCAGAGCATGTCGACCGGCTCCCGCCGCACTCGTGCCGTGAAGATGTAGAGGAGCATCACCACGGCGATTCCCGACACCATCGCGGAAAAGATGAACTCCACCGGTATCATGGGCGAAGACCACCAGGGGTTGGCCTTGACCGAACCAAAAATGAATCCCACGTATCCGTGAAGAAGAATCGCCGATGGGATCCCGACCAGTGTCACGATATATCCCACGTGATCGTCAATCTCCAGCGCGCGCGGGCTGACATTGCCGGAGCCCAGAGTCATCACGCGGTAGACCCACCGCTTCAATCCGGATTCGGTTTGTGACCACCGGACAATCTCCGCGCGATATTCCAGCCAGATTTCCACGAGCAGCACGACCATGAGATACCAGAGGTAAACGAACCCGAACATCGCCATGGCGGACGTGCGATGGGGAGTAAGGTAGATCTCATACGACCTTTCAGGGTGGCCCAGGTGCAACTGCAAGGGCAGCGGCGCGACCAGGAGGAAAGCCAACGCGGTCAGCAGCGCCAGCCGATAGGTGGGTTTCACCGCCTCCACGTGGAAGACGCGCTCCAGCGAGGCCAGGATGAATGCGCCTGCCACCAGTCCCGTGACGTACGGATACACCACAACCAGGATGCTCCAGTAGAGCCGGACTTCGTTCGGATACATGTAACCTTCTACACCGTGCATACTGCTCACCAATCCTCGTGCGACCTCAAATTCGGGCACTCATCGCACGGAGCCGTCCAGATCGTTGTAGTAAACCTTGCAGCCGGTCGCCATCCACGGCTTCAGCACCCGAACGCTGTGTGTCTTCAGGAATTTGTGAATGGGATCCTTAGGGTTCTTCAGATCGAACAGTTGGCGTGCGCCGGTAGGACACGCCTCGCAACACGCGGTCGTGAGCCCCTTGGTGATCCGATGGTAACAGAGAGTGCACTTGTCCGCGACCCTTTTCGTCGGATGGATGTAGCGGCATCCGTAAGGGCAAGCCTGAACGCAGTAGGCGCAGCCCAGGCAATATTTCTGGTCCACCAGCACCACACCGTCCGGCGTAACGAAGGTGGCGCCGACCGGGCACACTTCGACGCAGGGCGACTCCGCACAATGGTTGCAGAGCTTCGGCACAAAGAAAAACTTGCCATCAGGGTCTTCGGCGACCGAGGGGAAGCCCTCCTTGCCTCCGTCCGGCGAGACCACTTCGGGATGCGCCAGGTTTGCGTCGGTTATATGATAACGTTCCACCCACGTGCGGAAGAACCCGTCCGGAACGTCGTTCTCCGCCTGGCACGCACGGACGCAATTGCCGCAGCCGATACACTTGGAGATGTCAATCAGCATGCCCCACCAGTGATCGGTCCTCCGATAGTTCGGTGAAGCTTCTGGCGTGCCCGCGAGCACCGAGTCCCAGGCGACGGCTGCCGCCGGTAACAGGAGGAGTAGCTGTCGCCGAGTAATTTTCATTTGCCAGCTCCCACGCCGATAACCGGGTTGTGCGGATGGTGGCAGATCCCGCAGGCCATGCCGTGTGCGTGCTGCGCCGCATCCACTTGCGGAAACCACTTCGGCTTCGCAGCGCTGGCCGCATGGCAGCGAACGCAGAGCACCGCAGTGTCGAGCTTGGCGGGAACGAACGACGGATCATCGGCATGCCTGGCCAGAGGCCCGTGGCAGGCTTCGCAGCTCACATGCGCGTGCATGCCGGAGGCTTTGGTCTGGGCCACGTCGCGGTGGCAGGTTTCACAGGACTGGTGGCCGGCGAAATGCAGCGGTTTTGCGGCAATTTCGACCATCGCCGCGCCGCGATAGTGTCCGTACTCCCCGAAACTTCGCGGAACTATGAAGCTCCGGACGACTAGAAACACCAGCAAGACGGCGACAAAAATAACAGCCAGTGTGAATAAGTGTCTCGCATCCCTCATGGCGCCCACCGTGCCAGCCGCACTGCCCGGTTTCCAGAGCGAAATGCATCGCTCAACGATTTCCACTGATCACACGGCTGTATGTGATCGCCATCGCATGAGCGTGTGCGGGTTAAATTCCAACCGAGGTACGTAAAACCCCGGAGAGTTTTCGAAAAATCCCGTTGATTCTGCAAGATAATGAGGTCCGAGCAACAACGGTGCGAAACAAGCAGGTAGGAATTTTTCAGCATGACCTGCCTCCCGGTGAAATCCATAGACGGGTTCACACTACGTGCCAGACACGGCTCAGCCTACAGGCTTGGCGATTGAGCTGTTCTTCCAAACAAATGTTCGATTGGTACCGGCACGCAACAGAAGGGCACGTCAAGGTTCTCAGCGCGCGGTGTGCATCAATGCCGAGCACTGTGCATGGAGTCCAGATAAGATCAGTCAGAGCAACCGATGGTCTTTTTTCAGCGACCTACCTGAACCTTTCGTCCTCTTCGTTGGGCCGAGTTCTTTCTATAAGACCGAATCAAAGTGGCTGTAATGTACCGGTGCTGTTTCAAGAATGCCGTGATCTCCATCACACAGCACTGTGACCATTGCCACAACCCCTGGCCCGAATCGTCCTCGGCATCACGCCTCGGCGTGACAAACCCAACATCTGAAGGAGCCGACGATCGGAATTAGAAGGTTAGAGGTGGTGTAACGTCAGATGGAGGCCATGGTTCCCCTCATAACGGCTCAAGGAGCCATAAATGCTTCGCCCTTAGAGTGGGTGAAGAAGCACGAGGCGGCAGAAAGCGATGAGAAACTGGCCTTCCCTCTCGTCCTCGCAGGGAACGTGTACCCGCACTGGGTCCTCTTGATCGTGCTGGGCAATGGCACATGCCGCTCGTGCCAAGCATCTTGGTCCTTGATTCACTCGTAAACCGCCACCTTGATGTTCATCTTGAACTTTTCTAGTCAGGAATGTAGTCTCAACGGCGGTTGAATTCCGCTAAAACTATTATTGTCAAAGTAGTAGAAATGACTGGTAGCGCTACCGGGAATCGAACCCGGGTTTTGAGATTGAGAATCTCACGTCCTAACCCCTAGACGATAGCGCCAAGGATTCCGTACAGCTCTTCTAGCATCAGGTTTCCAAAGATGTCAAGTCACAGCCGGTCCAGCATTGGCTGTGGCAACTGCTCGCACAACAAGAGTGCACCGAGCATGTGTATGTGCAAAATTCGAGGACGTTCAGTACTTGGTTGACGAGGAGAAATTAAACTCCTTAATCTTCATTGCGGGAACAACCATTTCAAACGATTCTTCTCCGGCAGTGCGTTGAGGCACGCCCATTGCCTCAACATGACAAAGCATATCGATGACGCTCTGGTTGAAGCGCAGGTTCTTAACGCTATGCCGAACCTCTCCGTCTTCAATCCAGAATGTCCCGTCGCGCGTCATCCCTGTCAGAATTTTCTGATAAGGATCAACTTCCCGAATATACCAAAGCCGGGTCACGAGCAGACCCCGCAAAGTGGACCTGACCATGTCGTCAATGCTCGACTTCCCGCCGTCCATGACGATGTTCATCGGGGCCTCGCCGTATTCGTTTGGTAGCGGAAAGCCATGGCCGGTCGGATCCTTTCCCATCTTGCGAGCCGTCGCCCGCGCATAAACCAGAGCCTTGATGGTCCCTTGTTTCACCAGATTCACGCGCTGCCGAGGAATTCCTTCTCCATCAAAGGGCGGGCCTGCCTGCAACGGATGAAACACGTCATCGCGGACGTTGATATTATCGCCAAAGAGCTTTTCACCCACACGGCCGGTCAGACAACTTCGGCGCTCGTGAACAGACAGGCCTCCGAAATCCCAAAAGAGGAAACCAAGCAGGTCCAGAACGGCGGCAGGTTCAAGAATCACACAGTATTTGCCCGGCTCGATGTCCTTTGGGTCCCGGCTCTCAAGCGCCTTCTGGGCCGCACGGTCCGCGAGGACTTCCGGTTCCAGTTCAAGGCAGGACGGCGATGTCTTCTTGGCCCAGCCCGAACTTCCCTCCTTCAGCATTGTTATCGAGAATTCCGAACCCGTTTCCTCGTGGTAGGCTTCAAGCCCGCGCGAGTTGAACAAAGCCGTCACTGTTGTCCCGCTGGAATAGACTCCGGCAGCAGTCAGGCCATCTTTCTCAGCGCGCTCGATCGCCGAACGCACTGTTTCAGCCCGGGCTTTCGGACTCAGTTCCGCCGTCTCGCTATGGAATCGATCGACCGCCCGGTACATCTGGGCGCCAGGCATCGGCAACAATTCAGGATTGGGAGGTTGGAGCCGTGCCAAAGCGAGCGCCGCTTCACAGGCCTGACGAATGGAATTCTCGTCCAGCTTATTGGTACTGGCCCGCGCTGTTCGCTGGTTGGCAACGGCACGCACAGACAGCGATAACCCTTCTTCGGCAACATTCTGGTGAATGCAGTTATTGGCAAAGCGTGTCAAGGAATGAGACGTGGAGGTGACAAAGGCTTCCGTCTCATCGGCAGTCGAATATTTTAAGACCTTCTTGAAAATATCTTTTGCGCGTTCGCGTGTGAGCATCTTTATGCCGGCAGTCCCTCGGCTACATTATTTGGCCAACAACATGGCCAGAATCACTATTTTAAATACGCCACGCCCACGTGAACCTTTCGGAAACGCGCCGGGGAAGCTCCATGCCCCGTTCCCATGGTCTGCATGGGCTGGCCCTTACCGCAGTTGGGAGTGCCCCAGAGGATCCACTCTTCAGGGCCGCAGATGGCATCACAGGAGTTCCAGAATTCCGTAGTAATCCCGCCATAACTGGGGTTCTTCAACATGCGCGTCCTCTGCCCGTTCTTAATCTCCCAGCCGACTTCGGTCCCAAACTGAAAGTTGTAGCGGCGGTCGTCGATAGACCAGCTTCGGTTGGTCTCCATGTAAATTCCGTAATCCGTGCCGGCAATCAAATCTTCCAGCCGGCCCTTGCCTGGAAGCAGACTGACATTGGTCATGCGGATCAGCGGAATCCGGTTCCAACCTTCGGCGCGCATGCTGCCGTTTGAGCGCTCCTGGCCGATCGCCGCAGCCGTTTCACGTGAAGTCAAGTACCCGGTGAACAAGCCATCCTTGATAATTGGGGTATTGTGGGCCGCCACACCTTCGTCGTCGTAGGCGAACGTGCCGAGCCCGGGGCCGTGAGCCGGCGTCGCGTCGGCAACTACATTCACAATGTCAGATGCATATTTAAGCTTTCCCAGCTTATCTAGCGTCAGGAAGCTCATGCCCGCAAAGTTCGCCTCGGTGCCAAGAACACGGTCAAGTTCAATAGGGTGTCCAATTGATTCGTGGATCTGCAGACCCACTTGCGAGCTTCCAAGGATAATGTCCATTTCGCCGACGGGACACTGATCACATGCATGCAGGGCCGCCGCTTCTTCGGCAATCCGCGGAGCATTTGCAAGTAGATCCAGCTCTTCAATCAACTCATAGCCTTTGGTTTGGTACTGGCCGCCGAACGAGTTGGGATAAGAGCGCCGCTGGATTTCATTTCCCGCAAAAGATGTGGCAACAAATCCCGCGCCCGTCTGGTTCTTGCTCTGCCGAATTTCCGAGCCGATGCTGGAAAGGAAAAGCTGGTCGATGCGGTTGAAATCCATCGCCACTTCTGAAAGCGTGATGTTCTTCACCTTTCGAAGTTCAGCATCAACCTTCAGCATCAGGTCCAGGCAGCTTGACACCGGGATTGAAAAAGGGTCGATCCGGCAAGGCCCTTCCCAGCTATCAACCGTCTTGGGCTCCGGCACCAGCCGAACGTCTTGCTTCTTCGCCAGAGCGCTAGACCTGGCAATTTCGACTGCTTGCGCCGCTGCAGCGTTGACACCCTTCGCTGACAGGTCGTCCGTCGATGCAAATCCCCAGGCTCCATCAACAATCACGCGCATGCCCAGCCCTTGGGATTCCGATTCCCTCACTTGCGCAGTCTCACCGTTCTTGGTTGAGAGGTAGCGCTGGCGAATGTCCATCACCCGAACGTCAGCATAGGTAGCCCCTAGTGAGGTTGCCGTGTCAAGTGCCAGTTTTCCGAATTGCTTCATTGGACAACCCTGCATGGAAACGGGATTTCTGCTTCCTGACCGTTTGCTCTATAAACGGATTTTCCAGAGGTCGAAACTGGCATCCTGAAAAACGAAGCCCAGTAGAACACCTGACTTCGGACAGGAAGGGACACAAATCTCCCCCTAGACTGCCTTATCCTTCATCTTTTTGTAGCCCGAAGGGATCGCCAAGGTTGTCCCTCCTTGCGGGCCTATGTCCCTTCTGACCACGATGCCAAGTACTCGACCTGCTCGGGTGTCAGCGTATCGATCGCAATTCCCATCGATTCCAGCTTCAGCCTGGCCACCATTTCGTCGAGATCAGAGGGAACAGGATAGACATTGGGCTTAAGATCCTTGCTGTTCTTGGCAAGGTATTCGGCTGAAAGTGCCTGATCAGCAAAGCTCATGTCCATCACAACGGCCGGATGTCCTTCCGCCGCTGCAAGGTTAATCAGTCGCCCTTCACCTAGCAAGAAAATCTTGCGCCCGTCCGCCATCTTGTATTCATCAACAAACTCGCGAACCCGGCGCTTGCCGGTCGAGAGCTTTTCGAGATCCGGAATGTCAATTTCCACATTGAAGTGGCCCGAGTTGGCGATAACGGCCCCATCGTTCATCGCTTCGAAGTGTTCTTTCCTCAAAACCGACTTGTCTCCGGTAAGGGTTACAAACACCTCGCCAAACGTTGCAGCTTTCTCCATCGGCATCACTCGAAAACCGTCCATCCTGGCTTCCAGTGCACGTGTCGGATTGACTTCCGTCACAACCACGTCCGCGCCCAGACCGCGTGCCCGCATGGCAAAGCCCCGGCCGCACCATCCGTAGCCAGCCACCACAACCTTCAGGCCCGCAAACAACAGGTTAGTGGCTCGGATGATCCCATCCACCGTCGATTGTCCCGTACCGTAACGATTGTCAAACAGGTGTTTGGTGTCCGCGTCGTTGACAGCAATGATGGGATATTTCAGAACGCCTTGCCTGGCCATACTCCGCAGCCGGATGACGCCAGTTGTGGTTTCCTCAGTCCCCCCCATGACTTCAGGAACCAGTTCTTTGCCCTTGGTCAAGATTGTCGTCACCAAGTCCGCGCCGTCATCCATGGTGATCTGCGGGCGGTGCTCTAAGGCCGAATGGATATGTGAATAATAAGTCTCATTGTCCTCGCCCTTGATGGCAAAAACGGGAATCTGGTAGTCCTTTACCAGAGAGGCCGCCACATCGTCCTGCGTGCTCAGAGGGTTTGAGGCGCAAAGGACCACGTCTGCACCTCCATCGCGCAGCGTGATGGCCAAGTTGGCGGTTTCTGTCGTGACGTGCAAGCAGGCCGAGATTCGGATCCCTTGCAGTGGCTTTTCCTTCAGGAAGCGACCCTGGATCAGTTTCAGGACGGGCATCCACTGGCCGGCCCACTCGATACGCGTCCTCCCTTTGGCAGCCAGACCCACGTCCTTAATGTGGTAGGTGCTCTTGTTGGTCACAGGCATTACAAACCACTCTCCTTCCGTAAAATAGCAGCCTTGTCAGTCCGTTCCCACGCAAACTCCGAATCGGGGCGTCCAAAATGGCCATAAGCTGCTGTCTTCCTGTAAATCGGCCGTAGCAGATCGAGGGACTCGATGATGGCCCGGGGCGACAGTTGAAAGTGCTTTCGAACCAGCTCGACCAAGTGCCCATTTTTCGCCTTACCTGTCCCGAACGTATCAACCAGCACCGACACCGGTTCGGCTACGCCGATTGCATAAGCGAGTTGCACTTCCACATGAGTTGCCAGCCCGGCAGCAACGATGTTCTTGGCAATGTAGCGGGCCATGTAGGCGGCTGAACGATCTACCTTGGTCGGATCTTTTCCCGAGAACGCTCCGCCGCCGTGGCGAGCCCATCCGCCATAGGTATCGACAATGATCTTTCTCCCCGTCAGCCCGGAATCACCCACTGGCCCGCCGGTTACAAAACGTCCGGTAGGATTGATGTGGTACTTCGTATTCTCGTCCATCATCTGGGCAGGAATGACCGGTTTAATGACGCACTCGGTGATCCCTTCACGAAGTGTCTCGTTGGAAACCTTCGCGGAATGTTGCGTGGAAATCACCACCGCATCAATCCGCAAAGGCTTGTCTTCCTCGTACTCAACGGTCACCTGGGATTTCCCATCCGGCCGCACAAAATCCAGAATGTTCTTCTTTCGGACCTCAGCTAAGCGCAGGCAAAGCTTTTGCGCCAGAGTAATGGGCAAAGGCATCAACTCCTGTGTGTCATCGCACGCGTAACCGAACATCATGCCCTGGTCACCCGCGCCGCCCGTCGACACGCCCATGTCGATATCAGCGCTTTGACGCGTCAGGTTCACATGAACCTTGCAGTTGTCCGCCGTAAATCCCCCTTCGGGGTCCGTATAACCGATGGAGCGAACCGTGTCCCGAACCAAACGCTCGATATCAAGCTTGGCGGTGGTTGTAACCTCACCCACCACATAGACATCCTGGTCCTTGACCATGGTCTCACAGGCGACACGACCCTTGGGGTCGGCGGCAAGAACGGCGTCAAGGACCGCGTCAGAAATCTGGTCACACATTTTGTCGGGATGCCCTTCCGTCACCGACTCGGAGGTAAAAAAGTAGTGGTGATCAAGCCCAGACACGTGGCTCTCCTTTCTCTAGGTGAAACTATTGCCCTCGGCGCAAATAAGAAACGCTAGCACAGGCTTTCCGAAACCGTCAACCGTTTGGCGCTCTGAACTGCCGCAAAAGCAGTGAACAGCACCTTCTCCGGGTCCAACCGCTGTTCCGGGCACCCGGAATGTGCACCGGTAACGCGCTTTGAGATCAAAACAGCACGGACTGACTCAGATTCAGCCCACGCATCGGCGGGAATAAGGTTCGGCACTAAGGCGAAGTGTCGAGCCTCCTCAGGCTCTTCTCAATCCACCAGCGGCGCACAGCCACCAGCGACCACACGGACTCCACCAAGCCGAAAGGCCACGCACCCTGAAGGAACCCGTACACCGATCCCAACACACAAGAAACGGCGAAGCCCAGGATGAACCAATGGCTGCGCTTCTCCAGCCCGTAACAAACCAGCATCGCCGTAACCGCAAGGAGACCAAAGGCTGTCAGCGTATTCACTACGTCATTTCCCGGTTCTCTACAAATTCACCACCAACTGCAAAGCACAAGCCCTTACCATCACCTGTAAGTAGGCCATAGCGCTAACCGGCTTTCGTCACCGCACGTCGCGACGTCAGATATGCCTGGATAAACGGATCAATATCGCCATCGAGAACTCGGTCCGTATCGCCCACTTCAAACTTGGTCCGGTGATCTTTCACCATCCGGTAAGGATGAAGTACATAGGAACGAATCTGATTTCCGAACGCAATCTCACCCTTGGAATCTTCGAGCTTCTGCGCCGCCTCGCGCCGCCTCTGCAGTTCCAAAGCATAGAGCCGCGAGCGAAGGAACTTCATAGCCATCTCGCGGTTGCGATGCTGAGAGCGCTCATTCTGGCATTGCGCGACAGTTCCCGTGGGGATATGGGTGATTCGTACGGCTGAGTCCGTCGTATTGACATGCTGGCCGCCGCGCCCGGTAGAACGGTAGGTGTCAATTCTCAAATCTTCAGGCTTGATTTCAATATTGACAGTGTCGTCGATTTCCGGACTCACATAGACGGAGGCAAAAGAGGTATGTCTTCTGGCCGCCTGATCAAAAGGCGAAATGCGGACCAGCCGATGTACGCCGCTCTCGGCGCTGAGTAGACCGTAAGCATAGTCACCCGCGACTGTGAATGTCGCGGATTTCAGCCCTGCCTCTTCACCGGCCTGGTAATCATTCAGTGTGAATTTGAAGTTGTGCCGCTCGGCCCATCTGCGGTACATGCGCAACAGCATTTCCGCCCAGTCTTGAGATTCCGTTCCGCCGGCCCCCGGGTGGATGGTTACGATGGCATTTAACTGGTCATTTTCGCCGGGAAGAAGCGTTGTAGTTTCCAGTTGATCGACCTCAGCGCTCAAGGCATCCACTTCAACGCGGATTTCCTCCAAGACGCTTTCGCCTTCTCCGGCAAGCTCAAAATAAGCTTCCAAGTCAGAAAGCTTTGCTCCCAGGCGTTCATCGGCCTGAATGGCAGATTCCAAACGCTTGCGTCGAGAGAGAATTTTCTGGGAGTTCTGCTGGTCTTCCCAGAATTCGGGACGAGTTATCTGCTTTTCAATGACTTCCAGTTCTCGCCGCTGCCCTGCAGCGTCAAAGAAAACTCCGAAGTTCCTGGACTCGACGCCGCAACTCGTCAAATTCTCTTGTCAAATCTTCAATCACGATTACTCCTTTCTATTACCCCGAGCCTCAATCGGGCGCAAACCCCGCAGGCGCGACAAGGCCGCGAGTGCAAGAACCATTCCACTCGACACGGCACAACAGAACCAGGCGAAGACATCACCGTGTTTGGTGTAGAACGTCTTCTTCGATAAGTAGCGAAAATGGCCTGTCAGAATGCCAAGCCGATTCCTCGGAATTTCTTTCCGGATCCGGCCATAAGGATCAACGATCGCCGTGATGCCATTATTTGTGTCGCGCAGCAGGAATCGTCCATTCTCGATTGCCCGAAAGCGGGCCATTTCAAAATGCTGAAAAGGGGCCGAAGTATTACCGTACCAACCGTCATCGGAAATGTTCACCAAGACCCCTGCCCCATCAGCGGCAAACTTCCGCACCAATTGGGGGAAAATGGCCTCGTAGCAGATGAAAATGCCAATCACGCCCTCGGGTGTCCTGGCAACCTTGACGGACTTCCCAGGCACGAAGTTACCCACCTGGGCAGTAATCTTGCCAACCTTGCCCGGGAACGCCCACCACGGCACGTATTCGCCAAAGGGCACCAAATGAATTTTAACATAATGAAGAAGCAATTGGCCGCTGGGGGACAATAGGATGGCGGCGTTCTGGGGACGAGATGTTCCCGGCCCTGCAAAAGTTACCGTCCCGCTGATCACATAGGCATCTGCCTCTTTAGCCATGGTTTCCATGGCTCCGCGAAACACGGGGTCGCGGTTGAAATAGAACGGAGCAGAACTCTCCGGCCAGACAAGCAGAGGGCGGGCGGTGGAGATAGCACTGGGATTTCGGCTGGCCGCCACACTCTTCTTCACAAGGCTCTCCAGCGGAGCAGGATTCTCCCATGGAACCCATTTCTCCATGGCAGACTCTCCAAGGGGGATGTCCGGCTGGACCAGCAGAGCAACATTCGGTTCCGGCCGCGGAGGGGGCGGCTGGAGCAGCCAGTTGCCACCAATCAGGACCACCACCCAGACACCCAAGACCGCCCACGAACGCCTTCGGCCAGGTTCAAATAGTACCCAAGCAATCAGAGCGCTGGTGGCAACAGCCAAAAAAGAGAGACCATAGACTGCCGTTACGGAAGCCACCTGTTCCAGCCCAACCGGCCGAACCGCATATCCCAGCAGATTCCACGGGAACCCAGTGATGAGGTAGGTTCTGGCCAGTTCCAACGCAACCCATAGAAAGGGGCTCAGGAAAAGAGCCGCGTTCACAGATCGCAGCGCCACGGCGGTTTCAACCAGGCCAAATACGCCATAAAACGTGGAAAAGACGATGGCAAAAAGTGCCAAGACGCCCAGAGCGACCAGCGGGTTCAACCCTCCGTAGCTCTCCATCACATTGATGAACCAGTAGCAGCTTCCAGAAAGGAAAACCGCTCCTGACAAGTACCCGAGCCAGAAGCCGCGAAACCGGCCTTTTTCGACGACTACAGCAATCAATAGAGGCAGACAGGCCACCCAGACCAAGACGGACCAGTTGACCAACGGGAAGCAAGCACAAAGCAACAGTCCACTTAGAGTGCTTGCCCCAAAGCGGAACATCGGTTTCCTGAACCAGTCTGAAATGTGAAAATTGGTGATGGTCATTCCCTGCCAGGGCAGTCGTGCCAAACTGGAGAAAAAATCAGGAGGAAAACAGGATTCACAGGCATGCTCCAAGCGTTATCCGCAACGCCCCACATCACAATCACCGGTGCACGACAAATGGCCGGAAACCCTCACTTACCAGTTTGTCGCGGGTACGATCAGCCTCGACGCGTGAAGGAAACGGACCTACCTGGACTCGATAGAATTTGTCTTTGGCATGAGCCTGTTGCGGAGTCAGAATATAGACTCTGTAACCATGCGATTTCAGTACCTCAACTAAGTGCTCTGCATCCTTTCTCGTCCTTGAGGCCATCACCTGCACGGCAAAATGCGAATTTGAAGTTGTCGAAGAGGAAACTGCGGCTCTCCGCATTGCACGGGCAGGATTGTGTATTGGCCTTCCTTGCCGAACCGACCTTTCCGTTGGTCGCCGGGTCTGGGGCTGGGACGCTGCCGCAGCCGCCGATGGCGAAGGTTGAGGACGTTCCGGCTTTGGGATAGAAGCCGAGCCAGGACTCACGCTCTCGGTTTCCAGGGCCTGGCTTGACGGCTGGCTGGTACCACCGGCGGGAGGATTCACCGTGGGCGGAATATTACCCGAAGCAGTTACATTTTCAGTGACAGGAGTGACCCTCGAAGAGCTATGGTTGTACCCAACAACAAAGCCCAGAGAAAAAAACACTGCGCAGACTGCAACAGCGGCCAGAAACATCAGGACCAGGTGCCGGGCCGAAGGTCCTCCCTCATCTTGATAACGGTCCATACGTCTTGCCATCCCCCCTGTTGGCGTCTCCCTCACGCCTCATTTACTTCAGGCCTTGCCGGTATCCGTCCCTCCCGACGGCGGAGCATTCTCCTTCCGCATCAGAATCGACAGCAGCTCAACCGGTATCGGGAAGACGATCGTGGTATTCTTCTCCGTTCCCAATTCTGCCAGAGTTTGAAGATAACGCAAAGTGATAGTGATAGGCTCAACGGCCAGGATCTTGGCCGCATCCGCCAGCTTTTGAGACGCCTGGAATTCTCCGTCGGCGTTGATGATCTTCGCCCTGCGGTCGCGCTCGGCTTCCGCCTGCCGCGCAATCGCCCTCTGCATGTCGTCCGGAATCTCCACCTGCTTCACCTGCACCTGGCTCACCTTGATTCCCCAGGGCTCGCTCTGCTCGTCAATAATTGTTTGCAGCCGTAGGTTCAGTTTTTCCCGTTGGGAGAGCAGGTCATCCAATTCGACTTCCCCAAGCACAGCGCGCAAAGTCGTCGCCGCAACCTGCTCGATGGCAAAGCGGTAATTGCGTAATTCGATCACCGCTTTCTGAGCGTCGATAACCCGGTACAGCAGCACGGCGTTGACTTTCACGGAGATATTGTCCCGAGTGATGATATCCTGCGGCGAAATGTCCCATGTATCAATCTGCAGGCTGACTCTTATCATTTTATCGATCGGCCACCAGATCCAGATCAGTCCCGGGCCCTTATCCGGGCGCTGGACCCGTCCAAGCCGGAAAACTACCGCGCGTTCATATTCCCTGAGGACATTCAAGCATGCTGCGGCATAGAAAAAAAGGATCACAGCTGCGACGAGATATGCCATCGTTCCTCCCCTCCTTTCCACGCTTCGAGGAATGGGGTACCCCTTCCTCAATCCAACCGTTACCTATCGCTTGCCAACGTTTCGCGTTTGCATAGCCCTGACAGCAGGCCCAGCCGACAGTCTAGCGAGATTCTTCATTGGGCTCAACCAGCAGTATAAGTCCTTCCACTCCTCGAACCCGAATGGAGGTACCGGGAGAAATGTGTTTCGCTGCCCGCGCGTCCCACAGTTCTCCATGCACAAGGACCTTGCCAATCGGATCAAGGTCCGTGCGGGCGACGCCAATGGAGTTAAGAAGCCCCTCCGAGCCCGTCACGGCCTTGCTTCTGGTTGCTCTCCAGGCAAAACGCATCAGGATAATCGTGATGACAGACAGAGGCAGAACCACGCTCAATGTTGTGATCAGGTGAATCCTAACACCAGGCCAAGGTGAATTGATCAGGATCATTGAGCCGAACACTATGGCAGCAATCCCTCCCGCCGCAAGAATGCCGTGCGAAGAGATGGATGCTTCGAGGCCAAACAAGGCCAGCCCGATCAGAATAAGGGCCACGCCAGCGTAATTTATGGGCATCAGGTGAAAACCAAACAACGCCAAGATAAGCGCGATGGCGCCGACTACGCCCGGCAGCACTCCACCCGGATGAGTAAACTCGATGTACAGTCCCAGGACGCCAATAGCTCCAAGGATAAAAGCGATATTGGGATCAGAGACCCAGGAAAGAACCCTCTTGAACCAGGGCATCCTGTAGGGAATAATACGCGCCCCAGCCAGATGCAGGACGGTCTCGGTACCGTTGGCACGCTTGATGGTCTTGCCGTCAAACTCATTGAAGATGTCAGGGGGGCTGCTGGCGATGGCGTTAATGAGGTTATCCTTCAGAGCCTCCTTGTCGGTAAACGATTTGCTCTCTCGAACGCCCGCTTGTGCCGCTTCGGCGTTGCGGCCCCGAATGTTCGCGATCGTGCGCATAAATGCAGAGGCATCGTTCAAGATTTTCGATTCCTCGATCTTGCCGACGTGTGTAAAACCCATCGTCACCGGATGGGCAGCGCCGGTATTGGTTCCCGGAGCCATCACCGCAATGTCGCCTGAGAGAAGAATAAAAAAACCTGCCGAAGCAGCACGGCTGCCGCTTGGATAAACGTAGGTAATGACTGGCACGTGCGAGCTCATAATGGCTTTAATGATGTCGCGCATCGAATCTCCGAGTCCGCCGGGGGTGCTCAATTCCAACAGGATCGCGTTCGCATGCATCTTGTTGGCAAATTCAATCCCGTGAATAACGTAGTCAGCGCTGACCGCCTGAACGACGCCCTGCAGGTCAACTTGAACCACGACGGGAGGAGCCGAGGCGGAATACAGAGGCGAAGGAGCAAAGATGGCTGTCCACAAGATCGCTTCCGCAAGAGTTCGCTTGAAGAGCTTCGCTTTCAAGGGTTGTCTCGGTGAACAGGCAATCGTGCCCGAATCTGGTCCGCCAGGTCTTTAGCCTCGGAACTGGCAGGATCAAGCCGGAGGGCCGCCTCCGCCTGCTTCAACGCCGGCTTGAAATGATCGAGAGACACATAGGCACGCGCCAGCCAAAGGTGCGCGTTATAGGAATTCCTTTCCTTCAATGCGATGTCTAGCTCAGTTGCGGCAAGCGTGTATTTCCTTTCTCTCTCATACGTCTGCCCCAGAGCCTGGTGGGCCTTACTGTTCCGTGGAAGCAGCAAAACAGCCTCAGTCAATTCCTGCTCCGCTTCAGGCAGTTGCCCTCCTGCCAACTTCTCGAGGCCACGTTTCAAGTGACTTTCGCCATCGCTTTGCTGCACACTGGCCGGTTTATGTGAGAGCTTGCTGGCTGCAGCTCGTGTCATCGCCAGAGACAGCAGACGAAACGCCTTGCCATCGTAGCCCTTCTTGATTCGGGGTAATGGCTCAGGAGGAAGCGCCTTACCATTATTATTTTCCGCTCGAGGATCATCTGCAGCGTTTTTCTCGTGAGTGGAAATCCACTCGAGTTCGCGTTGGCGGGTCTGCTGATTGCCAAGCTCTCCTGAGACGTCGGCGAGTAGAATATGGGCATCCAAGTCATTGGGGTCCTGGGTCAGAACTCGGCGGAGATAATCTGCCGCCTGGTCGTATTTCTCCAGATGCCACAGAGCTAAACTCATATTGAAAGTGTAATCCAAGTCACTTTGTTCGTTTTCAAAAGCTCGCTTGAAGTCAGCCAACGCCTGTTCATAGTGGCCCAGGCGCAATTCGATGGCTCCGATGTTGTTCAGAGCTTCGTGCAAAGGAGCAATGGCGATAAGTTTCTGAAAGGCACTTTCGGCCGAAACGTAATGGCCCAGGAAATATTCGTCAACTCCCAACAGAAACTGCGATTCCGCGTAATTGCGGTCGCCGGAATTCAGAACTTGCAGCCACTTTGCCGAATCAGCATAGGCTTCCTGATCAAAATAATAGTCTCCCAGCGCAAAAGCAGCCCGGTGATCGCGAGGATTCAGGCGATCCGATTCTTTCAGAAAATGAATTCGGATCTTCGAGTCTGTGGACAGGATTCCACGGATATAGCTTTCAAAGGCGTCCAGCCGGACCGGTGCAAATCGGTTACTGAATTCCTTCTCTGTTCCGGTAGTAGCTTCCGGGTCCTCTGAACGCAAGAGCTCCCAAGCCAAACGAGTCTCCAGTTCGTCGAGTTGGGTCAACTTGCCGGTCACCACGATCGGGTGGGAGAGATGGAGCTTCGTCATGCTAAGCCATTGCACTCTCGTAGTCAGTTGATCTCCCACCAGCGTAAAGCGCCCAACAACGGCAGCACCGGCCCCAAGTATCCGGGCTACCTTGTATTCGCTGGCTAGGGTCAAAGGTGTCTCAGGTGGCAGACCTAGCTGTTGGTAGGCTGTGTCGCGCTCACTCCTGTGTAAGACGTACCGGGTGGAAGAAGCCAGCCGAGTGGCAAGAAGGTCTGCAATTCCTTCAGACATCCATCCCAGGGTGGCATCTCCGCTCATGTTCTCAAGCGGGAACACCAAAATCACCTTGGGTGAAGCGGCATCTAACCGCCCACTAACAAAGAGCAATACGATTGACAGCCAGAGACATTTCAGCTTCATAAATCTTTCAGCCCGACGCGGGCCATTATAGCACTGGCGAGCACAGCACTCGAAGGCCGCGGGCAGATCTGCTCCTGAAAGCAACGATCGCTTTGAGCTCCGCCACCGTCAATCCTTTAACGCAACGGGAGGATTATTCATTAGATTGATAAAAGCCGGGTGCTTGCTGATTTTCATCATGTCGGGGTCCCGCAGGATTCGGCTTCGGTTGTTGAAACCCTCTTCCATAGCGCGTCTAAGATATCGAACCGCTTCGCTTGCATCGCCAATTGAAGCAAAAACCTTGGCCATATAGAAATAAAACTTGGGACCAACATGCCGAGTTTCAAGGGTCGTTCCACTTCGGGAGCTGCGTGTCAGGATATCCGGATCCAGCTCAATTGCCGTACGATATTCCCGGACGGCTTTCTTATACTTCTTGCGCGCGAAGTAGGCGGCGCCCAAATTCCAATGAAAAGAAGCTATTTGCGGATCCAGCTTGATCGCGCGCCGGTAAAACTTGATCGATTTCTTCGGCTTCTTGTTTGTGTAGAATGTTGTGCCAAGATTGTTCCACGCCTGTGCGAAACGCCGGTTCAGACGGGTCGCCTGTTTGTAATCCTTGCGAGCTTCCTCAAAACCCATCATTTGCTGGTAGCAAATACCCATCTTATTCCACACGCTTGCGACCTTAACCTTGTTCTGCGGGGTTACAGGCGTGGACTTAATCACAAGGGAATAGTAATGGATGGCGTCAGCGTACGACTTTCGCGCCATCAGGATGTCAGCCCGCTCTTCGTCAGAAAGCCTGCCAGGCTGCTCGGCTCGTGGCTGGAGATTCTCTGATTGCCCGGAAACTTCAGTCTGATCGTTCTGGGCTCCCTGTACGGCAACGCACATTGCCATCGAAGCCCCAAGCAAAGCCGCCAATGCACGCATCGAGATCCGCCGTTTCATGGCTCATCCCTCCCGGCACGGGTTCGTTTCCTTTAAGGTGGGGTTGCGTTGGACGAAGGATTCTTCGACTGGCTCTTTGAATCACCACCTTTGAAAATGGAAAGGAACCTATGCAGCAGCCCCCCCTTTTTTTGTTTATGAGAACGGGTTTCAGCCGATTGGTTCGCTTGTGAAGCTTGCAGACTCTGTGGCCGTTCGGGCTGTGTTGTCAACGCTGGTGCTGCTGTTGTGGCTGGGGCAGTTTGAGCGGCCGCTGTGCCTTCGGGATGGAAAAAACGCCCCAGAATTCCACCCACTCTGGCAATTGGATTTTGAGAATGAGGCTCTGTCCCTTGAATGAAGTATTCGTCGCGAACTATTCCCGGTGAATTCTCCGCCACCAGTTGGCCTTGAGCGTTGACAGGAACGCTTACAATTCCCGGCGGTTCGGCAAATGGCTGGACGTCATCGTAATCCGGAAGTTCAGTGGCGCGCTTCATGAACGCCGTCCAGACGGGCAGGGCTGACGCTGCGCCGGACAGGTTCAGCTCATGGTCATTGTCGTAACCGACCCAGGCAACGGCCAGCAGGTTTGAGGTGAATCCCGCAAACCAGCCGTCATGGGAGGTCCCGGTCTTCCCCGCAGCAGGAAGCGTGAACCCCCGTGCTCTAACTCCCTGTCCCGTACCTTCGTTAATAACGCTCTCCATTAAGCTTACCATCAAAAAGCTGATGCGGGGGTCCAGTACCTGCCGGGAAACTTGGGGAACGCGATAGATCGGCTGGCCGGAGGCATTGTTGACCAGGAGAATGGACCGGGGATGCTCATAAGTACCGGAATTGGAAAAAACCGTATAGGAGCCGGCCATCTCCAGTGGGGTCGCCACGTATGCTCCAAGGGCAATGGCAGGGGTCGCCTCGATGTCCTTATTGATTCCTGCGGCAATGGCAAGGTCCCTGATCTTTTCGTATCCCACCATTTGCGCCAGACGCACAGTGGCCACGTTAAGGGAATGTGCCAGCGCCTCGCGAACCGTGACCAGGCCCATGTACTCACCTTCGTAATTCCTGGGCTCATAAACCTGATCGCCAAACTGGAAGGTGGTGGGTTCATCCATCAGTGTGGTCGCCGGAGTAATCAGCGGCTGGGAACCATCGATCGCAGAATTCAGGGCCGCCGCATAGACGAATGGCTTGAAAGAAGAGCCCGGCTGCCTCCTCGCCAGGGCATGGTTCAATTGGCTGTTGGCGTAATTGCGTCCACCGACAAGCGCCAGAATATTGCCGGTGTGCGGATCAAGAACCACCAGCGCAACTTGAGGCTCCTTGGGTTCCGAAGCTGTCTGCTTCGGGTGGTGGCGCATAGAAGCAATACGCCTGTCGACCTCCGCCATGCCCACGCTGACGGCCTCAGATGCTGCGCGCTGCACATCAGGATCAAGCGTCGTGTAGATTCTGTAGCTTTGGGAGAGTAGCTGTTGCTCGGAAAAATGTGACAACAGTTCGTCTTGGACCATGTCCACAAAGTAGGGCGCCTGGCTGCCACCCACATTCTCCGGCGCAAGCCCCAGTGGAGCCAGGGACGCCGCTCTGGCCTGCGTACGGCTGATAAAGTGCATCTCGGCCATTTCGTCCAGGACATGATTGCGGCGCTGCGTCGCGCGATGCGGGTGCCTGTAAGGCGAATAATAGTTGGGCCCGCGAATGATCCCGGCCAACAACGCAGCCTCCGGCAGGGTCAAAGAAGAAACGTTCCTGCTGAAGTACGCGTTTGCCGCCTCCCCGAACCCGTAAACCGAGAAGCTGCCGCTTTGCCCCAGGTAGATTTCATTGGCGTAAAGGTCGAAAATTCGTTGTTTGCTCAATCGCTGCTCAAGAAGGAGAGCAATATAGATTTCTTCACACTTCCTGCGAATTGTCCGCTGCGGAGTCAGGAAGAAATTCCGCGCGAGCTGCATGGTGAGTGTGCTCGCGCCTTGCACAGCCCTTCCAGCACGCAAATCTGCGAGTGCAGCGGCAAGAATACGAAACGGGTTGATTCCGTAGTTTGAAAAAAATGTGTGATCCTCAGCAGCAACCACAGCATTGATCAGGTCTTTGGGAAGCTGTTGATATTTCACCACTCGGCGCTTGGCCCGTTTCCTGCCAAAAAGTGTGGTGATCACTTGGGGCTCAAGCCAGTAATTTTCAAGTGGTGTGCCGTGCTGAAGGTTGGTAATTGCGGCAAGATGTCCGCCGCTGAAAGTGAGCCTCGCCGGCCCCTCCTGAATGACAGGCCCTTGAAAGAACGAATGCGGCCCCGGCCTGATGACCAGGCGGTTCCTCTCGACGTGGAAGGTGCCAAAACGTGAATCGCCGTGTCCTGCTGCGTAGCCGGCTCGTTGAAGTCTGGCCGCGAACTCTTCTGCGGTGCCTCGCTCGCCAAGATGGACCGGAGTGGGAGCGGCATAC
This sequence comes from Terriglobia bacterium, assembly GCA_046705285.1. Lineage (GTDB taxonomy): Bacteria > Acidobacteriota > Terriglobia > UBA7540 > UBA7540 > SCRD01. Next base: position 42,578 of record JBJKQK010000255.1, on the reverse strand, counting down.
ACCAGGGAGGCATGTTCAAAAACGTTTCCGCTGAGCCGCGCTTCAATCATCCGGGAGAAATGCACATAAAGATAAATATCACCCAGAACGATCAACAGAAGAGACAATATCCCGGCGGCCAGCGCCAGCTTTTGCCACTGGGTCAGTTTTTGAATACGGGAACGCCGGCCTCTTGATTTTGGCCGCGACACCTTCCGGGTTGGAGGCTTCGGTTGGGAGCGCACGGATCAGATGTTACTGTTCTTCGCCGAGGGGTCGAAACGAAGAGGAAGCGTGTAGACTTTCAGATCGGTGCAAACCGGAAAGGTGACATTACTCTGAGCGGTCCGGCCGATTGAAACTTTGATGTCTTGTCGCTCCACGGGCGGCCCCAGGGACTCGGTTTTCGCGTAAATATTGGTTCGGCAGAGCCCCAGGTTTCTCTTGAAGCTGATGAACGGTGGCCCTCACAGCCATCTGGTTCAGGTAGTCCTGAAGCTCGTAGTTCTCAACATACACCGGCAAAATCTTGAAGGCGCAAAAGGCACCACATCAAGAAATGCCAGGGAGAGGAGCACTTTCACTCACCCTCCCCCGAGCCGCTGAGTGACATCGTCTCCGTTACCGCCGCGTACGCGCTTGAGCCTGACTTCTTAAGCGCTCTTGCACCGCCACGGCCAACTCGTCAAGGTTAACATCGTGGACTTGCTTTGTCGAGCGGTCGTAAATCTCTCCCAGGCCTTGTGCAAACTTTTTCTTGCCGAGAGTCACGCGGTAAGGCACCCCAATCAGGTCCGCATCCTTGAATTTGACTCCCGGACGTTCCTCGCGATCATCAAACAGCACTTCTATACCCAGATCCCCTAATTGTTTATAGAGACTCTCGGCCTTAGTTCTGACGCCCGAATCATCCATATTGGCCGCTGTCAGAATGACCTGAAAAGGAGCAATGGCCGGCGGCAGGAACATGCCGTCAGCGTCATGGTTCTGCTCGACGGCCGCCGTCAGGATCCGCTCAACGCCTATGCCGTAGGAACCCATCGTCAAGGGCACCTCTTTGCCGTTCGGATCAAGGACAGTGGCGTGCATGGCTTCAGAGTACCGGCGTCCCAGCTTGAACACATGGCCCAGTTCAACAGCTACGGACACTCGAAGCGGCTTGCCGCACCGTGGGCACAAATCGCCGGATTGAACAACTCGAAGGTCAAAGTATTCTGCAGAGAAGTCACGCCCCGGGGTGACATTGCGAAGGTGCATGTCATCCTGATTAGCTCCTGTGACAAGGTTCCTGCGCCCTTCGAGCGACCGGTCGGCCAGGATTCTCGCTCCCTTGATCCCAACCGGCCCGAGCGAGCCGAGATGGGCTCCGTGCAACGCATGCGCCTCGGCGGGCGTTGCCGGACGGAAGGTCGTAGACTGCAGCACGGACGCGAGCTTCGTTTCGCTCAAGACGTGGTCGCCCCGCAACAGGATAACAACAGGCTTGCTCTCAACAACGTACACGAGCGTTTTGATCATCCGTGAAGCGGATTCCCCCGTGAACTTGACCAGATCATCAATCGTTTTCTGTCCCGGGGTCGGGAAGGGCTCGGGGGCGCTTTCACCAGGAACGTCTTGGACAGGCGCAACCACTGAGACTGCTTTCTCCAGGTTGGCGGCGTACCCGCATTCGCAAATGGCAACCGAGTCTTCACCAGAACTGGTCGGAACCATGAATTCGTGCGACACGGTCCCACCCATCGCTCCGGAGTAAGCTTCGGCGATTACATACTGCAGACCACAGCGGTCAAAGATGCGGCGGTATGCGTCATAGTGTTTCTGATAACTCTTGTCGAGCCCTGCATCATCAAGATCGAAAGAGTAGGAGTCCTTCATAATAAACTGGCGCAGGCGAAGCAAGCCCGACTTAGGCCTCGGCTCGTCCCGGAATTTTTCCTGAATCTGATACCACATCTGCGGTAGCTGCTTGTAAGAACGAATTTCCCCACGAGCGATGCTTGTCATTTCTTCCTCGTGGGTCACTCCCAGGCACATGTCGTGCTGGTTCCGGTCTTTGAATTTGAACATCGTCTCGCCAAACAGATCATACCGGCCAGATTCCCGCCACAGTTCAGCAGGATTCAGCGCCGGCAGATAGAATTCCTGCGCTCCGATTCGATCCATTTCCTCGCGGATAATCCGTGTGATCTTGTTAAAAGACCTCTGGGCAAGGAATAAGTAGGCATAGACTCCCGCCGCAACCTGGCGAACGTAACCCGACCGCAGCAAAAGCTGATGGCTGGGCGCTTCCGCCTCTGCCGGAACTTCCCGGAGCGTCGGGATAAAAAGCTGGCTCCAACGCATGATTAAACCCTTCTCATTTCAGGTTCTGAAGATTCGTGCCACTCCGTACTCACGTCCACTATGGCAAATCGCCATTGTTGGGGAAACCAGCGTTGTTGTCAAGAAAGGCAAGTGGCCGCAGGGCCGGATATGCAGTTTTCCAGTGCGGTGCCGGTCTTGTGTTGATGAAAAACAGTGGTAACAAGTACGCCTCTGGTCCACGCGCGTTCTGGATAGATATCCGGTTGGATGCTCCCTTCGGACACCTTAAATGCCGAAATCGTGGGAAAATAGCGGTAGAGTCGCAGGAGAGAAAGCGTTCGGGACCAGCCAGGACCATAGGCTCTGACCGAACTTACCAAGATCGTCATTTCAGGATGCTATGAGCGTCACACTGCTGTTTGCCTTGTTGGGCGGGTTAATCGCGCTGGCATTTGTCGCCAACCAACTTTTCCGGCGCACTCGCGTCCCCGACGTAATCGTGCTCATGGTGACCGGCCTGATCCTTGGGCCGCTGTTAGGGCTGGTGAGCGGGGCGCAGTTCCAGCCCATTACCCATGCCTTCGGAACTTTGGCAGTCATCCTGATCCTCTTTGAGGGGGGCCTCGATCTTGAATTGCGGGCCATGCTACGCCACTTTCCGGGCAGCCTGTTGCTGTCACTTCTTGCCTATGTTTTCAGCCTGGTCTTGATTGCCCTGGTCATGCGCTGGAGTATGGACATCTCCATGACGGCCGCTCTGATCGTGGGCGCCGTGCTGGGTTGCACCAGCAGTTCCATCACCCTGCCTGTCTTGCAGCAGATTGAACCAGGGACACCCGCCCGGGTCACAATGATCCTCGATGCGTCATTGAGCGATACGTTTGCAATTCTAACGGTGGGAATCCTGCTGGACATCGGACGTAGCAGCAGTAACGGACCTATTGCAGCGCGGTTCGCAGGCCAGTTCCTTTTTGTAGCCTTCATCTCGGTTCTGCTCGCCATCCTGATAGCAAGCCTCTGGTCGTACCTGCTGCCGAAAGTTTCCGACCACCGCTTCTGGAACCCGCTGACACTTGCGGTGGTACTCCTGCTGTACGCCGCCGCAGAGCGCATTGGCGTGAGCGGGCTGATCACCGTGTTCTTCTTTGGCATTTTCCTGGCCAACGCCCGCCGCCCTGAACTGGACGCCGTGAAGGCTTCTCTCGGTCTTGAGCTTGCAGGTGAAGAACACCACGCCCAAGTGCTCACCTTCCATGCAGAATTGTCCTTCCTGGTCAGAACCTTTTTCTTTGTTCTGTTGGGTGCCGTGGTGGAATTCCGGGAATTGATCCGGTACTTGCCCCAGGTGCTGGGTCTATTGGGGGCAATCATCCTCGCCCGTGCTTTGGCAATTCGGGCAAGCAGTTGGTCGTGGAAGGGACTCCATGCTTCGGAGAGGGAGTTGGTCCTGTGGATCATGCCCCGCGGATTGATCACGGTTGTTCTCGCCCTCCAGGTGATTCAAGCTCGGGGCAGCGCCTTTGCGTTTCTCCCCACGGTTGCCTTCGCCACAATTCTGGCGACTAACCTGATGGTCATCATCGGGAGCATCCGGGCTTCGCGTATTCTTGCAGGTTCAGGACAAGCCGAGGCCAAACCTGAAACCAAGCCGCCGCAAGTCATCGCAACCTGATGTTTTGCAAGAGACCACATGCAACGACAGGGAGAATTTGTAATCCCGCCGGTACAGAACAAATCTTGGATCACGCCGCGCGGCCATTGAGAGGCAGTCTGCGCTTGTGATAGAATGGCCGTTTCTAATTCATTAGGAACTTTCACAAGAGATACGATGCTTCAGCAATCTTCTGAACCAGAGCCCAAGGCTCCTCCACCCATGATCGAACTTCGCCTCGCGCACAGCCCGGACTCCGATGACGCGTTCATGTTTTACGCGCTGGCGACGAAGAAAATTCCGACTGGCAACCTGGCCTTCACGCACATGCTCGAAGACATTGAAACGCTGAACCGAAAAGCCCTCGAGGAGGTTTACGACATCACGGCGGTTTCATTTCATGCCTATGCTGATCTGGCAGACCGGTACCTTCTGATGTCTTCCGGGGCAAGCTTTGGCGACGGATACGGCCCCATTGTGGTCTCGCGTGCTTCCCTGCACGGCGAGGCACTCAAAGGAAAACGAGTCGCCATACCCGGCAAGAAGACCACGGCAAACCTGGTGCTGCATCTATATGAGCCCGAAATCGAAACGGTGGAGACGCGCTTTGATGAAATCCTCGACAAGGTTGCCAGGGGTGAAGCGGATGCCGGCGTCATCATCCACGAGGGCCAGTTGACTTATGGCAATTACGGACTCACCAAGATGGTGGATCTGGGAATCTGGTGGCGGAATGAAACCGGGTTGCCGCTGCCGCTGGGCGGCAATTTGATCCGCCGCGCGCTTGATTCGGAAACAATTGGCCGGGCCAATGAACTGCTTCGGGCGAGTATTGTTTATGGCATGGAGCATCACGAGGAAGCTTTGGAGTACGCGATGCAATTCGCACGGGGGCTCGAACCGGCAACGGCCGAACACTTCGTCTCAATGTATGTCAACCAATGGACTCTCGATTACGGCGAACGGGGGCGGCTGGCCGTGCAAACCTTGCTCGACCGTGGCTTCGAAGCCGGGGTCATCCCTCAAGCCGTCAAAGCAGAGTTCGTGGGGCAGTGATCGGTGACCAATCCAGGAGGATTCTGCCGGGTCTTTCGACCCGCTGAGGAAGGTTTGTTTTTCGCCGGATAATTTCAATCTTCTACGAGGAAACATCTGAATGGAACTGAAGCTCGCGAACCACAGCAGTTATCCACGCATCGGCGACAGTGCTGAAGGACAACTGCTTCGCCGCACAATTGCTCAGCGAGAAAAGGGCGAGAAAACTGACGCTGACCTGAATGCCGCCGAAGACCGAATGGTCGAATTGGCGATTGCCGAACAGGATCAGGCGGGCCTGGACGTTGTCACGGATGGACTGATTCGCTGGTACGACCCGGCTTCTCACCTGGCCGGCAAGCTTGCCGGAATTCATATCAACGGCCTTCTCAGGTTTTTTGACACCAATTTCTATTTCCGGCAGCCCATTGTCGACGGAGAGATCGAGCGCACCGGTCCACTGGTCGTTGACGAATTCACGTTCGCCAGAAGCCGGACTTCCAGAACAGTCAAAGCGGTGCTGACCGGACCTTACACGCTCGCTCGACTGTCGCTGGCCAAGGACGCAGCAGCAGGCAAGCTCAACAGCCTGATGGAAGGTTATACAGGAGCACTGGCGACGGAAGTCGCTGCGCTTGCCGATGCCGGCGCCACATTGATCCAGGTGGATGAGCCTGCCATTCTGAAACATGGAGAAGATTTTGCCTTGTTCGAGTCAGGCGTGAAGGCCCTGGCCAGCGGGAAAAAAAGCGCGCAGTTGGTACTGGCTTTTTATTTTGGGGATGTGGCGCCCTTTTATGCCCGGCTTCAGACGCTCCCCGCTGACGCGCTGTGCCTTGACTTCACCTACAGTCCGAGCCTGTCCAGCGTGATTGCCGGCGGAGGCTCATCGAAAGCCCTCGCGTTGGGGCTCATTGACGGCCGTAACACGCGTCTTGAAAAGGCTGATGAAGTGGCCCGTCAGATCGAGCAGCTTGCACCCGCCATCAAATCTGGCAGTGCTTATCTGACGTCGTCCTGTGGGCTGGAATACCTGCCTCGTGACCGCGCACAAATGAAACTCAAGCATCTGAAAACCGTGAAGGATGTTCTTTCAGGAACAGGAAAGGGCGCATGAGCCGAGAGAAACTTCGACAACTTGGAATCGACTTACCCGTTTTGCCAACCACCTCGGTCGGAAGCTTTCCCAAACCGGACTACCTGATGAAAGCACGCTCGGAGTTCGCAAAAGGGAAGATCACGCGCGAAGATCTGGAGCAGACTGAGAAACGCGCCACCGATTTCTGGGTCCGGAAGCAGGAAGAGCTTGACGTTGACGTCCTGGTGGACGGCGAAATGTACCGCGGCGATATGGTGGCCTACTTTTCTGAGCATATCTCGGGCTTCGAGCAAGGCGGCCTAGTCCGGTCTTACGGGAACCGCTATTACCACAAGCCGATCATTGCTTCTGAGGTTCGCTGGGATCATCCCATCACCGTAAATTGGTGGAAGTACGCACAGAGTCTGACTAAGCGACCGGTCAAGGGAATGCTCACAGGTCCGTACACGGTCATGGACTGGTCTTTCAACGAAGCCTATGCCGACCGCAAAGCGGCATGTCTTGCCTTGGCGCGCGAGATCCGCAAGGAAGTACAAGCACTGGTCGATGCGGGTGCAAAAATCATCCAGATCGACGAACCGGCAACCTCCGTCCGGCCGGAAGAACTACCGGTGGCCATCGAAGCCATGCGCATGGTGACTGACGGCCTTCAGGCCTATTTCATCACTCACATCTGCTATGGTGCATTCGAATTCATCTACCCGCAGATGTTGCAGTTCAGTGTGGATAATTTCGACCTTGAAATGTCGAACAGCGGGCTCGACATGCTGGATCTTTTTAAGAAAGACAAGTACACCAAAGACATCAGCTTCGGAGTTGTTGACGTCCACTCTCATGTGATCGAGGGTGAACCCGTAGTCGAACAGCGCCTGCGTGAAGCCATGGCGGTCATTCCCAGGGAAAACATCTGGGTTGATCCCGACTGCGGATTGAAGACTCGCTCGGTAGATGAAGCAATTGAAAAAATGAAAGTGACCGTTCAGGCTGCTAAAGCTCTGCGCAATTGAATGCTGTTCGGCCCGTTGACTTTCCTGCTCTGAAATGGCGAGAAGACCAAAATCCGACCGAGTCCCGTTTACCAGTCTCCAAAAGAAAATCTTACTGACTTTAGCCAGTGTAGTCGGCCTGCGGATGCTGGGGCTCTTCCTGGTCCTTCCGGTCTTTACGCTTTACGGGCTGAAGTTCACGCATTCACGCTTCCTGGTGGGATTCGCCTTCGGTTGCTATGGGCTGACCATGGCCATCCTGCAGATCCCGCTTGGTCGGCTTTCGGACCGCATCGGCCGGCGCAAAGTCTTGATCCTCGGCATGGCCCTCTTCAGCCTGGGGTCATTCATCTGTGCAGTTCCCCACTTATTCCCATCCGGGATGCAAATCGGTGTTCTGATCGCAGGGCGCCTGGTCCAGGGCGGAGGCGCCATTATTTCCGTTGCTTTCGCCACAGTTGCCGACCACATCCAGCCTGAACGCCGTTCCACCGCCATGGCAATTCTCGGCATTCCCATCGGCGCGGCTTTCATTATCGGAGTGGTTGCCGGACCTATTGTGGCAGGGATTTGGGGGACCGCCTCTCTTTTCTGGATCACCGGCGTGCTGGGTCTTGGAACCGTGGTTCTTTTGTCAAAGTACTTGCCAGAGGTAGCTCCCTCCGGAGCCGTTCCTACTCCGCTCAGCGAAATCCTGCGGATTAAGACGCTGCAAGCTCTCGACGCGGGCGGTTTCCTGATGAATTTCTTCATGAGCACGTTCTTTTTCTATTTCCCCCTGATTGTGACCGGCAGGTATCACATGAAGATGACTCACTATTACGAACTGCTCCTGCCCATGATTTTTGTCAGCGCATTCACTATGTTCGCCTTCAGCCGCGGCGCCGACCATGGTCTCGCAAAATCTCTCTCAGCAATCGCCTTTCTCACTTTCTTGCCGAGCGCCATCCTTCTCTTCCGCCCACAAATCCTGGGACTCGCTCCAACCCAACTGTCTGCGATGCTGGCAGGCGGGACTCTCTTCTACATCGGCTTCACCGGTCTCGAGCCAATGCTTCCCAGCATGGTCAGCAAATCCGGCCCCGAGTCCGCTCAGGGCAGCGCGCTGGGGGTTTACAACAGCATGCAGTTCCTGGGCAGTTTTGTTGGCGGGTCCATTGCCGGGGCCTTCGCGCACATTTCCGCGGACACCGGCATGATGATCACTCTGATCATCGCCTCTCTGGTCGGGTGTGTCCTGATGCTCGCCGCCCGCATCCCGAAAAAAGCTGCGGTGGAACATCCCGCCCATCACTAATTCTGTTATCCCTCAACTCTGATTTGCATTGTCGGGTACCAGGGCTCAGGCGCGGTTCTTGAAGACTTGGGGGACCCCATCGACCCTGGCATTCGGAGCCGTATAACATATAATATCCGCGCGTGACCCAGAGGCTTTTTGCCTGGCACTCGCCGCCTCGACTGGCTGCCAAATAAGGAGGTTCAATGAAATCTCGGAATAATCAAGAATCCAACTTGCACTGCTCTCCCGGCCGGAGGGATTTTCTGAAAGCCTCCGTGGCCGGTGCTATGGGAGCAGTTCTGGCGCCTGCCGCCGTCCACAGCGCTTTTCCAGCGACAACCGGCCGTCCTAACATCCTTTATATCCATTCTCACGATACCGGACGCCTCACCAGCCCTTACGGTTACTCAGTTCCGACTCCGAATCTCCAGCGGCTTGCAGAAGAGGGTGTTCTTTTCCGGCAAGCGTTTAATGCCGCCCCCACGTGTTCTCCCAGTCGGGCAAGTCTTCTGACCGGGGAGTGTCCTCACAGCAACGGTATGCTGGGACTCGTGAACCGCGGCTTCTCTATGACCCCCACAGGCTACCAACATCACATCGTTCGCACTTTGCGACAGGAGGCTGGATACTATTCGGCGCTGATCGGCCTTCAGCACATCGCCAAAGATCCGCATACAATTGGATATGACTACGTCGAATCTCCCATCCCTCCCGGAAATCGCGTTTCGGGAGTTACCCCTCGTGCCGTTCGGTTTATACACAACCGTCCCAAGCAGCCTTTCTGGCTGACGGTCGGCTATTTTGAGACTCACCGCCCTTATCATCAGGCTGCGCCCGAAGATGACCGGCGCTATATGGAGCCGCCCAAGCCCATTCCGGATGTGCCGCCCAGCCGTAAGGATATGGCTGATTTCCATGAGACGGTACGGACGCTCGACTGGGGAGTAGGGGAAGTACTGGCTGCTTTGGAAGCAACGGGGCTGGCAAAAAACACGCTCGTCATTTCAACCACCGACCACGGCATCGCCTGGCCGATGATGAAGTGCAACCTCTACGACGGAGGGATGGGAGTCCATCTGGTCATGCGCGGCCCGGGAGGATTCACGGGAGGCAAGGTGTGTGATGCCATGATCTCGCATCTGGACATCTATCCTACCCTTTGCGAACTGCTGGGAATCAAGTTGCCAGCGTGGCTCCAGGGCCGGTCCTTCCTGCCCGTGCTGCACGGGAAAACTCAGGAGATCAATGAGGCTCTGTTTTCGGAGGTAAATTATCACGCTTCTTACGAACCCAAGAGGGCGGTGCGAACAAAACGATGGAAGTACATTCGCCATTACGGAGGACGGCGTCACCCCGTTCTGCCAAATTGTGATGACGGGCCAACAAAAGCCTACTGGGTGGAAAACGGCTGGGCCAGGCAGATCGTGGCTCCAGAAGCCCTCTACGACCTTCTTTTTGATCCCAATGAGCGAAATAACCTGGCAGGCGATCCATCCTTCCGGTCCACATTGGAGGAGATGAGGCACCGCATGGATGCCTGGATGCATTCAACGAATGATCCGTTACTGCGCGGTCCGGTTAAGGCTCCGCCAGGAGCTACGGTCAATGATCCTAACGAGATCTCTCCTCAGGACCCTGTGACGGTTGTGAGTTGAACTCAGAATGAATGGGCCAATTCTTTAATGCCGGGAAATCAAGTCGCAGGGGCAGGCAACCAAGGACGACTCTATCTGGAGTCTGAGTCACAAAGACTTTGGAACGCACGAGAAGCCCGTGAAAGCTCCAGCCGCCCAGTGAAACGCCGACAGGTCTCTCCCCGTTGATGCCCGGCCTGCGTACGTTCAAACCTCGGGGCGTGGGATGGACAGGCGCAAGCCCAGCGTGCGGATGATCGTGCTGCGGGGCTTACCTGATGAAATAGCCGACCACACGCCAAGCTCCATCCTTATCCATCATGGTGGTAACGGTTTCAACCGCCGACTTCTTGTTCACGAACGAGGTGTCAAACTTCATCACGACGTACTGTCCGTCGGGGGCTCCTGGCAAAGATGTTTCATAGGTTGCATTTTTTAAGTGCCGCGAAATCAGCTTGCCCAAAGGTTCCCGGACACTCCGTGACATCTGCTCCCATTTCCGCTCTGTGACGCGCGCGCGAAAATATGTGGCGGACTCTTTCCAGCTCTCGGCATACTTGCCCCGGTCGACAAGGCTGAGCCACTTTTCAGCGGCTGCTACTGCTGCTCTTTCCTTGCTCGGGTTCTGGGCCAAGAAAGCGACGGGGGCCAGGACAAGTGCGACTACGAACAGACATGCTGCTCGTCGAGCCATGTTCTCCTCCCTCTTTGCCCCACAGTTGTCAACCAGACAATCAATAACTTCGCGGCAGGCCGCAGGGGTCCGCGGAGAGACTGGTAAAATGCTTCGCGAGCACCAAAAGGTCAGGAATGCTGTGACCCGACGGGCTCCTTGTGGTCAGGACCGGACTCACTTGCCGCCGCGTTGCCGGCCTCGCTTCCCTTCCCCCGCGTGCCGTATTCCTTTTTGAGCTTGTAAGTGATGCTGTCCACCAGCGCCAGCCAACTAGCCTCGATGATGTTTTCGGAGACGCCCACTGTTCCCCAGCTTTCCTGGCCGTCGCTTGACTCGATGAGCACCCGCACCTTGGCGTCAGTCCCACCCTGCGGGTTCAGGACGCGCACCTTATAATCGGTCAGGCGAATCTCGCGGATGCAAGGGAAGAAAGTGGTCAGCGATTTTCTCAAGGCTCGATCCAACGCGCTGACAGGCCCGGACCCCTCGGCGGCCGTATGCTCTTCCGTGCCGTCCACTCGCAACTTGATCACGGCCTCAGAATATGGCTCACTGGCGCCCTTCTTTTCTGTAATGACGCGAAAGCCGTCCAACTCGAAGAGGTCTTTAGTTTCGTGCACCAGCTTGTCGAACAGCACTTCAAAGGAAGCTTCGGCGCCTTCAAACTGATAGCCGAAATGCTCCATCTCCTTCAGCTTGTCTACTACAACCTTGGCAGCTGGAGAAGACTTGTCTATCTTTAATCCCTTTTCGGCAGCCTTATAGAGAATGTTGCTCTTTCCAGAAAGCTCCGAAACCAGCACCCGGCGTTCGTTGCCAACCACGGCCGGTTCCACGTGCTCGTAAGCCGCAGATTCCTTCATCACCGCACTCACATGGATACCGCCTTTGTGGGCAAAGGCGCTTTTGCCAACATATGGAAGGTCCTGGCGCGGCGGCAGGTTAGCCAGCTCGCTGACGTAACGGGAGACTTCCGTCAGGCGCTTCAGGTTTTCCTTGCCGATCGAGCTCATTCCAAGTTTCAACTCGATGTTGGCGATCACTGAGCAGAGGTTGGCATTGCCGCACCGTTCTCCATAACCGTTGATGGTGCCCTGCACCTGCACCGCTCCAGCCTGCAGGGCCACAATCGCATTAGCAACTGCCATCTCGCTGTCATTGTGAGTATGAATCCCCAAGGGCGTATCGACGTGCTTCGATGCCCTAAGAAAACGTTCGCGAATGTCGGACGGCAGCGTACCGCCGTTCGTGTCGCACAAAACAATTGTATCGGCTCCCGCTTCCTCGGCCGCCTTCAGAGTGGCCAGTGCGTATTCCGAGTCCGCCTTAAAACCGTCAAAGAAATGCTCGGCGTCATAAATCACTTCCTTGCCACGCGACTTTAGAAAGGCTACTGACTCGCGGATCAGGTCGAGGTTTTCTTTCAGCGAAATTCCCAGCGCCCTCTTCACGTGCAGATCCCAACTTTTCCCGAAAATGGTCACCACAGGCGTGTGGGCTCCCACCAGGGCTTTGAGATTCGGATCGTGGTCCACGTCATAGCGCGGGTGGCGCGTGCTGCCGAATGCCGTCATCCTGGCCTGCTTCAGTGTCAGGTCCTGCGCCCTGTCGAAAAGCTCCACGTCCTTGTGGTTCGAGCCCGGCCAACCGCCCTCGATATAATCCACTCCCAGCTCGTCCAGTTTTCTGACAATGTGGAGCTTGTCTTCCAGCGAAAAGGAGATGTTTTCGCCCTGCGAACCGTCTCGGAGGGTTGTGTCGTAAATCTGAATTTTTCTCATCGTATTGTTAACGCCCTAAAAATGCGGATGAAATGAGGATGACCGATCTGCTGCCCGAAGTCAAATTGTACCTTAACCCCCAAAGTTATTTACAACTGCCGGTATGCTATGTTAGCGTCTCTGCGCTGCCAGAGAAAGCAATCAGCCTTGGCGCCTCTGTGGACAAGCCGTCAGCCATTGGCAGGTCAGATCCGCAAACCCCACTATTCCCCTCGCCGGAAGGAGGCTTGGCAGAAAAATGAAAATGGATCGTCGCAAAATGTTGAAAGTTCTTCCTGCCATGGCGGGTGGGGCCCTTGCAGGTCCTGCACGACTGTCTGCATCGAGCGTATCAATTCGCCTGGAACCATCCGGCCAGGAGTCCTATCGGCCGCTTCAAGAAATCAGTGTCAGTGGTGTCGAGAGTGGAACCATTGAAGTGGCCGACGGAGAGGAAAATCGCTATTTGCGCTCAAAGGCGAAAGACCCCTTCAAGTTCAAGATTGGGGGCGCACTGGGCACGCAGACCGTCAGAGTACTCGACTCCGAGGGAAAGCTTATTGGCTCAAGAGGTTTCCGGGTTGATTGCGTAACTGAGGTCACAGAGGAAGGTGGTGAGTTCCACGATCTTTTAAATGATGTCGTGTGGACCATGATGGATTGGAATAGAGGAGCGCCCGTCGACGTCATTCGCTACAAAGACCGTGTTTACCAGTTTTTTGTGAACTGGGTTTTCGACCACACTCTGACGATGAAGGGAATGAAGTACTACTGGCCTGATCTCAAGGATGCCGTCGATTTCTTCGCAGAGACTCAACGCGAAGACGGCATGATCTGGGAAAACTGTTATCCGGCCACTCCTGAAGCCAACTACTTTGACTGGAAGTTTGCCCGCGGTCGCTTTGTGCGCCGGTTCGACAGGGGATTCCGGCAGTTGCGTCGCGCACCTGTGGAAAGCCACGTGGAGCAGTTCTTCCTCGAAGCGTTGTATTACACGTGGAAAGCCACAGGAGACACCGAATGGATGAAGGGAAAGCTCGATTGTGCCATCAAGGCGGTGAAGTATGCAACGAGCGATCCCTACCGGTGGTCGCAAAAGTACCAGTTGATGCATCGCGGCTTCACGATCGACACCTGGGACTTTGTATCCGACGACCAGCAGAAATTTGGCGGTTCAGTTTTCGTGGTCTATCCCGGAGAGAGTGAATTCGGCGTCTTTTACGGAGACAACACCAACCTGATCATCGGATGCCGGCGTCTGGCCGAAATGCTGAACCACGCCGGACGAGAACAGGAAGCACAGGAACATGTGGCGCTTGCCGATACTGTACAGCGCCGACTTGATAGGCTTTCCTGGAACGGCCACTTTTATACCCACTGGATTGCGGAGAATCCGGACTATCACCCGGACGTGGGGGTCGATATGTCGAAGCAGGTTTCGCTCTCCAACGCCTATTCCATCAATCGCGGCATTGCCCCTGAAAAGTGTGTGGAAATCATCCGGACTTACCAGCGCATCCGGCGCGAGATGCCGTCAACGTCACCGGGCGAATTTTATGGTATTTACCCCCCTTTCAAGAAAGATTTCACGCAGAACGAACCAGGTGAAGTCTGGGAGTACGTCAACGGCGGAGTCCTGTCAGTTGTTGCCGGCGAACTTGCTCACGGTGCTTTTGAACACGGATTTGAAGAGTACGCGGTGGACATCCTTCGGCGAGAGAAAGCCGTGGCGGACCGGTTCCGCCGCTACCTCCCCGTCACCCTTCGTGGAAAAGCGTTTGAGGTTCCACCCAGAAGTTTCCAGCCGTTGGACATGCAAAGCATTGTCAATGCGGACTTTGGAGCCGGTGCGCCGGGAGTTCCGGGATGGGTGGGCCAACCGGGTCAGAACATGAGTGGCATGCCGTCCGGAAAGCAGGAATTCCAGGGCATCCCGTTTAAAGTGATAAACCCCGCATCCAACGGCCGTCGCGCCTGCCTCGGGCTGGCGCAGGAATCTGGCTACAAACGTCGGGCTACATTGCCGGTACAGGCGCGGGCATCCAGCATTTATCTTTTGCACGCCGCTGCCGGACCCGAACGTACGGTCGGAAAGCTGACGATTCACTACGCCGACGGCAGTTCACATTCCGAGTATGTCGAGGTGGGCAAGAACGTAGGTTCCTGGTGGGAACCGCATGACAGCAAATATGAACGCCACGGTCCTAGAATTAATGACCGGATTCGAGTGGCGTGGCAACATGCAGTCCACGGTCTTCCAGACACCGGCGTTTATGCGGCAGGATTCAATAATCCCCATCCCCAACGCACGATCTCTTCGCTCGAATTTGTGGCTGGAGTCGGGAACAGTAAATGGATGGTTCTCGCTGCGACGCTGAGCGATGCTCCTGTGGTGTTCGCGCCTTACGATGACCTTTCCACCGGAATTCCCAATGGATGGAGCGCCGCGATCATTTATGCAATGGTGGAAGGGCTGGCGGGAGTCAAAGACAATGGTGTCGCCTTCAGCCGGGCCCTGCTGGCCCCACGCTGGGAAGCAGCCGCAGTGCACAGCGCCCACGTGACCATCCGCTATCCCGCATCCGGCGGCTACTGCAGTTACCGATACGACCGGCAACCTGAACAAAACCACTTGCTATTAGAGTTTACCGGGAATGGACAGGAATTTGAACTTGAAGTGCTGCTGCCCAAAGATCGCCAGGCTCGATCAGCAAAGCTTGATGGACAACAGGTTCAAGTGACTACGAAGAGGGTCAGGCAATCCACATATGCCGCCTTTAAGTTGAGCCGGCGTGGAGTCCACCGCCTGGAGTTGGAACTGAGCTGATCGGAGCTTATGAACACGATGGTGTATAAACAGCAACCTGTTGTACAGTAATAGCTTGTCCTTCTGCTGGAGTGGCGGAATTGGCAGACGCACCAGACTCAAAATCTGGCGCTCCAAAAGAGCGTGGGGGTTCGACCCCCCCCTCCAGCACCACCACAATAAGAGGCCTATTGAACTCGTCCCGGGTGTTGTGGGCTGTTTGGAAACAGGCCAACACCAGGTTCTAGAGCCATTTGGATCCCGTGGCGGGGCCGCCATCGATCTGCCGAACGGTTTCCCGAAGATACGCGCCTGACAAGCATCTGCATCGCCATGTCGTAACTCGGTCTGCAGGGTGTAATCGAGCCAGCATCGAGACGACTCGTGTGTGGCACAGAGTGCGTAATGCATTCGGGCAGGGGGGCACAAAGATGCAGTTCGGTGGATGAACCGCCACAAATCCTGGTACAGCCGAAAAAATCTGACAGCTTCGAAGTCCGGTAACCGCTTCCAAAGCCTGGTGGGGATACGGGGCGAGAGTTGGTGTTGCCGGGGAAGTACCGATTGTCCCCTTCAAGTATAGTTAGGGGTATTAGTACTTTAGTCATATTGTCAAGCGTGCAAATGGGTGTATGATGTCTTGTTAGGGAGAGGTAAATTTGTATGGTGGGGGGAAGCAGTATGGTAATGTCAGTCCTGGTTCTGGTTGTTTCAAGTGCCTTATTTCTCTTCTATATTCAGACGCTCTGCGAAAAGGTGCTGCGGCAGGAATTCAGCCGCCCGTATTTTCAGGATATTATCAACGCCATTCGGCTTGAGTATCCGCGCTTGCGCGATTCCTGCACAACCGATGGGTCTTACAATTACTCTGATGCGTGCCTGACCCTTAAGTGCGATTTCATGACGTTGGAATACCTGATGAAGAACAGCGACCCCTCGCGACGGCATCTTTCAAGGCGCGAGCGCCTTCTAGCCACTTATTTTCGGTTTCTGCTTTTCTCCTTGCCCATCCGTCATGCTTTCAAGCTCCATGAGAAGCAGGCGGTGCTGAGATTGGCAAGCGTTCTCCAATTCTTTGCTAATTCGGTAGGAGAGAAACTGAGCGTCAATTCCTTGCCGATCGCCGCATCCGAGCTTGAATCATGAAGCGGCGCGTACTAAGCGGGGATCTTTCCATGTCTCTCAATCCATTACATCGACAGGTTCTGTTTCTGGTGGACGAGCCGCCCATCCGGAATCTTCAAACTCTGGTGAGAAGGCTGGAGGTTGAGAACCCGGGGAATGCGAGCACGGGTGTTGGGAATGCCATAATGAACCGCAAGCAATTTGATTCGGTCATCCTTGACCTGCGCTGTGTGAAGCGGCGGTCGGGAATTGAAATCCATGGGATTGGCAAGATTCAGGCCAGCCGAGTGGGAAGGACGCTGGCAGTCACCGCTGAAGTCAACGGTCCGAAAACACTGAACCTGGTCGAGAAATACCTCGTCAACGGCCTTCCGGGACCCCTGCTCTGGCTTGTCAGCCATCGCTATTGATTGCCGCACTGATGAATGAGTGAGCGGGTAGCCAGCAGCACGCTAATATGCGGTTTGTTTCTTTACGCGCGAAAGCTGGCAGCCACAGTTGTCCCGTAACTCTCCGGCTTTTTCTCAGATTCGTCGGGTGGCGCGATCTTTGCGATGGTGCGGTTTTCTGAGTACCCTCCAACCCAAAAGGCGGTCGATTGCAGCCGGGATACTGCCTGGATCGTACACATGCCAGATGGCAGCATGTGCTCCACCCACGTGAACCAGACCTATTAAAAACCGCACACCTGTGAGACGACCGGTCGTCATCCCGTTCCGGGTGCGGTCGGTCACCGGATGCCAAGAGTGCTACTTCATCTTCGCCCCTCTTGTGTGGGGGGAAGGCCCATTCGCTGGCGCTCGGCTTTGGTCCACGCGCAAAGCGTTTTGACGTCGGACGGAGAGAGCCTGGCATTGGGATGGAGCGGAAGATAGAACCACAGCGGCATATTGCGGGAGCTGACTTCGCGGCAAATGCCGCCGAGAAGCCGGCCAGCCCGGGCGGGGTCGGATACAGGCCAATTGGAGAAGTCCATGTGGCTGCGGCCGTCCCGGACGTCGCGGACGACCAGCCAGGAGACTGGGGCCACGTTGCTATACCACGGCCAGCGCGTCGCATGGGAATGACAATCGCCGCAGGAACGCTTAAGGATGGCTTCAGCTTGCGGGGGAACGTGCGCGCTGGCTTCGACAGTCCGATTCGGATTGGTCGGCGGATTAGTCCTCGCTGGCCGGATGAATTGCGCCAGCACGAAGAGAATCACGAGCCACATAACAATCCTTTTACCGTGGCCCTTAAGAATGTTTCTCATCGTGTCGCCGGTTCCGCGTCCATCATACAGGCTTTAACCCGGCTAAGGCAAAGCATTTTGGCCAGTGGGCCGGTCGAGATCCACTCAAAAAGGTCTTGAGCGCTTGCGGAAAGTGCGTTTCCGCTATTTGACCACTCAATCCATCTGCATTTTCGCCGTCAAGGAATCAGCTTGCCTCTCCAGGCGGTCCAAAAGTCGGATGGTTGGCAGCGCAGATTGCGAGACGCACAAACTCCGCGATAACCACTCAACCAAGATTACAGGCTCCAAGGAGAGTTCGTAGCTTAGAGTTGCGCGCGCCGAGCGCACTGCTCTGCAGTTCGTTTCCATAAAATCAAAAGCGGCAAAGTTCAAGAACAACTCTGATGCGCTACTGACTTCGCTACCCGACCGGCAACCGGGGAGGTCATTCCCAAGCCGCGTAGGGTGGCGGGAGGAATGCTGTTCTTGTCAGGAAGTCACGCAGCAGGATGCGCCACACGTACCACTCGTGGCCGCCGTTGATGAAGTCGGTTGTGACCGGAACGCCGGCCTGGAAAAGCGTGCTGACCTCGCGGGCCGGCCCGGTGTGGATGGTTCTGCCGCGCATTCTGAAGCCGGCTTCGAAGATCGCGTCCTGCCAGCCGCCGCCCACCCAGATCGACCTGCCCTTGAGCGCGGCGGCCTGTTCCGGGGTGAGGCGCGCGTTCTCGGGGGGCAGGCCCGCGCTCATCATGCCGTAGTACTGGAAGACCTCAGGGTGCTGGATCATGAACGAGTTGGTGAGCATGCCGCCCATGGACAGGCCGGAGAAGGCGCGATCTTTGGCCGAGGTCGAGACGTGATAGTGCGTTTCGACAAAGGGGATCAGGTTGGCGACCATGTCGTGGTCGTAGGCGGCGTCGAAGGTGGAGGGCGGGAAGCCCATTCCGTTAGGCATGACAACGACGATGGGCTGGATCTGGCCGGTGTCAGTGAGGTTGTCGAGAATGTTGGCAACGTCGCCCTGTGTGCTCCAGCCCAACTCGTTTTCACCGCCGCCGTGGCTCAGGTACAAGGTCGGGTAAGGCTTGGCGCGGTCGGGGTTGTAGCCGGGCGGAGTGTAGACGACGATGTAGTTTCTGTCCCTCGGAATAACATGACCAGGGGAAGGGTAGGTCAGGTGAACCAGTTTGCCATGGGCTCCCGTTGCCGGCCCCTGCCACCAGTCATTGACTGTTCCGAACCTTGGGTCGGAGGGCACGTAGACCTGGCTGTTGGGCGCCAGCGAACTGTCGGTGATGCCTTCCTTCTGGGTCCACGGCAGGTTGGCGGGGTCGGCGATCAGCTTGCATTTGGAAACCTGGGGATTGTCGCAGTCAACGATAAAGCTATAGGTGAAGACGCCGGAGGGTAAGGGGATAGTGTACGTCCACACGCCGTCTTTGCCCTTCTTCATGTCGGCGATGGGGAAGTTCGGCGAGGTGGAGTTAGGCTCTTGCAGCGGGACGTCGCCCGACCGCCACCGCGCTGGAAGCAATCCCTGGCCCTCGATGATGGGGTGATTGGGGGTGGGCGAGAGCTGAGGCAGGTCCCAGGGACGTTCGAAAGACCACTCGCCCTTGATCTGGACGCGCTTGGCGTGCGGGTTCACGTAACGGAAGGTAACGGAATAGCCGGTGGGGCCGGTCCCGGTGTGAACGACCTGCGGAGATCGGACGGAATGCGCGGGTTTAGCCGCCGCGCTGCCCGTGCCGGCTGCCGCGGAGACAACGCAGACGTCCACGAGAAGGGCCGATAGTCCGGCAACGAATGCCAGGACCGCTAGTCTTTTCTTCAGCATCGATAGGGTTCCTTTGTCCGCGATGATAGTGTGCAGTGCGAACCTCCGGTTCTGAGGCCAGCGGGTTTTTCCTGGTGCCCGTCGATTTTCCCCAGACAAAAACCGCAGACCGCAACAACGGCAGACTTCACTACTCACCTCTGGGGTCCTGCAATTTCTTGGTCGGTATATCACTTGTCGCGCGGGAATACAACGGCACTTTGAGCAGGTGGAGCTCACATCCTCCATGCCGCCGCCCCGCCGCTGTGATCTGCAAACGCCCAAGGCACAAAACCGACGGCAGGGCTATCGCCGTTGTAAACAGCACGATGCATGACGCCGCCTGCGTGGCGACGCGGATTCCGAGTGGTGGAAGCAGGTGTATACTGGTAGGCACACTCGGAAAAAGCAATAACAACGATGTGCGGGATTGATCCGTTACTGCGGGAGGAGTGATATGCGCGGAAGTGGCGATGTTCTGAAGGAATTGAATGCTGCTCTGCACGCGGAGTTGACAGCCATCGTGCAGTACATGGTGCAGGCGGAGATGTGCGACAACTGGGGTTACAAGGCTTTGGGTGCCCACATCAAGAAGCAGGCTATCGACGAGATGCACCACGCCGAAGGGCTGATCGAACGCATCGTGTTCCTGGACGGCAGCCCGGAAGTAAAGGTGGGGCTGGAGCCCAGAATCTCAAAAAACATTAAAGCGTATCTGGAAGACGACCTTAAGGATGAGGTTGACGCCGTCCGCCAATATAACGAGTCGGCACGGGTGTCCCGGGAAGCTGGCGACAACGGCACCCATGAGCTGTTCAAGCACCTGATCGGCGACGAGGAAGGACATACCGACTGGCTGGAAGCTCAACTCCACGCAATCAGTGAGGTGGGACTGGACAACTGGCTGGCCCGGCAGATCGAGGCGGGAACATAGGAGTGCGCGGGTGGATAGCCCATCTATGAAGGGGGTGACGGGGTCAAGGGAAATCTTCTGGTCTTTTGTTTTGTGTGGTAGAGCGAGCAGCCCCCCTTACCCGAAACTGGGGAGATGCGAGCGGAGCCACAGTTTTCCTTCGACGCCTGTGCGCCATCTTCCTTCCAATCCTCGGAGAACGCGAGTTCACTCATCCATCCGGCCGCGAAGCCCAGGATGTCGATTCCGAGCCGGAGTGTCCTAATCACACATTAAGGGCCGTTACTTTAACCATGCGCCACCGGAGATGCACTCCCGAACTTTTTCCCCTTGCGGCAACTTCTTCGCCGTGCGCAGGGCCTGCCGCCAGCGGTAGAACGCGATGACTGCCAGCTTCCGCGCCAGAGCCACCGGGCAGGCCTTCGAGCGTTTGCGGATCTCCCGGTCCAGCGCCCTGAGTTGCTCGCCCAGCAGCTCCAGCCTCTGCAGTTGCCGCTCCTCCCGCACCCGCCTCGGCGCAATCCACGCCTCGGCCAGAAACCCCGTCCGCAGCAATTCCGCCAGCACCCTCGAATCCAGCCGGTCGTGCTTGATCCGCGCTGGCGGTCACCCAACAACTCCCCTTGTGCAAATCCACGCCAAGATATAACTTCTCCATGGGGGGCTCTCTTTTCGATTCTTCGCAAACATTGCAAAGACCGCGATGTAGGAGTCACCCGCGACTTGTGCATATTTCATCTGACCCATGCCGTCAGCGCAAGACGAACCCAATTGAAGTTACGAGAGTGATTGTTTGGGGTGCTTGCGCATATCGTTCCCAAAGGGAAGAGGGTTTTGTTCGCACCCCTACCGACAGTCATGGGCGA
This sequence comes from Terriglobia bacterium, assembly GCA_046705285.1. GTDB lineage: Bacteria > Acidobacteriota > Terriglobia > UBA7540 > UBA7540 > SCRD01. The sequence continues at coordinate 21,433 of JBJKQK010000255.1, read as the reverse complement.
GGCCATTTCGACAATTTCGGGGAGGTGGAATGGTTCATCAGCGGGTAGGTTGCTTCTCTAAAAACCTCAAAAATTGGAGTGCCGTTGCGTTCTTGGCAATCCTTGAGCTTTCTATTGTCATTTTATCTCAAGGCATCCGATTGGATGCGCAATCCGCGGCACGATTTCCAAACAGGCCAATTACCGGAGGACTCACCGCTTCCAGCAACCCGCATTATTTCAAAGATGCGAACGGTAAAGCTCTTATCCTAACCGGATCGCAAACCTGGAACACCTTTCAGGACTGGGGGACTGATGGATCTCCGCAGCGTTTGAATTTCCATGCTTTCGTCAGATTTCTCACTGCGCACGGAGACAATTTCACCTTGCTCTGGACAGTGGAATTGCCGAAATTCTGCGGCATGCCAACCACAGCGAGTTCACCGCCGGATTTCACGGTGACCCCGTTGCCATGGCTGCGGACTGGTCCCGGGAAGGCAACTGACGGTGGATTGAAATTTGATCTCAAGAAGTTCAACCCGCGCTTTTTCGCCCGCTTACGGGCACGGGTCCAAGCCTTGGACAACGCTGGCATCTACGCGGGCGTTTATTTGTTCACAGGCGAATTTCTCAATATTTACCGCTGCAAGAATGACGGGTACCCTTTCACGGGGGCCAATAATATCAATGGCGTCGACGATGGTTATGTGAGCGGACGCAAAGGGATAGGCTCGATTACCATGACCTCACCCAATGCGATTACCGCCTTCCAGGACGCGTACGTGGACAAAGTGATCGACACCCTGAACGATTTGCCCAATGTGCTCTGGATCGTCTCCGAGGAAGCTCCGGGTGATTCCCTTTGGTGGAACAAGCATATGATTGCTCATATTCGAGCCTATGAGGCCAGGAAACCACATCAGCATCCGATCGGCCTGGCAACACTGATCGGAACACCTGACGCGATCCTTTACAACTCCGATGCGGATTGGGTTGCACCCGCAGCGAGAATTTCACCAACCGAGTCCTGTGGAACTGGGAAACCCGCCTGCAAAGTCAATGTTAACGACAGTGACCATTCCTATTGGGAAATCTGGAATGACACGCCCCAGCAGAATCGGAATTATGTATGGGAAAACTTCTTGAACGGTAACCAGGTGCTGTTCATGGATCCCTACCTGGTCTATTATCCACGTGAAAACCGGAATCTGTGTGGCTCGCCAACCAACGGAATTTGCTCCACACCGGACAAACGATGGGAAAACTTAAGGAACAATCTGGGGTACATTCGTCAGTATTCCCTCAAGTTGAATCTTGTCAACGTCACTCCACAAGGTGCCCTTTCATCAACTGGCTTTTGTCTGGCCCAAACCCCTGCGGTCGGTGCAGAGTACCTGGTTTATGCTCCATCCGGGGGCAAATTCACAGTGGATCTTTCCGCAATGCCAGCTTCGCGGACATTGAAGGTTGAATGGTTCAATCCATCCACGGGGGCGGCGATCGCGGGGAAAACCCTTCACGCTGGGTCACCCGCCCAGGTTTTCACTCCACCGTTCAGTGGAGACGCCGTACTCTATTTGGTGGATTCTGCCGGGCACGCTACGACAAGGATGCCGCAGCATCACCATCAGTAGTGCCCATCGAGAGGAAATTGGCAGCATGAGCGGGTTTCTACGCTAGCCGCCCAAAGCGCTTATAGGAATTACCCGTTGCGGAAATCCGTCTTTCGCACATTCGTTGATGCTTGCCTGAACAGCGGGTAAAAACTGCACCCCCTATTCGGAGGTCACAAATCGCACGCAAGCCGGCGAGGCCAGCTGGAGCTTCTGGCCGGTAGCAGTGAGGCGTCCGGTCTTCCGGTCGATACGAAAAACCACCAGGCTGTCGGAGTCCTGGTTGGCGGCCAGGAGGTATGAACCGGTCGGGTCAATGGCAAAATGGCGCGGTGTCTTTCCCTGCGTCCGCATTCGCTCCACCGAAGTCAGTGTTCCCTTCTTCGGGTCCACCGCAAACACGGCAATGCTGTCATGCCCTCGGTTCGATCCGTAGACGAACTTCCCTGAAGGATGTACAGCAATCTCAGCGCAATCGCTCTGCCCCTTATAGCCTTTTGGAAGCGCCGAGATAGTCTGCCGCTTCTGCAAAGCGCCGCGGGCACGATCATATGCGAACACCGTGACCGTCGACTTCAATTCATTGATCAAGTAAACGAACTTCCCATTCGGAGCAAAGGCGATGTGCCTCGGCCCTGACCCGGCACTGACCTCAGCATAGGGGGGATCGTTGGGCTCAAGCGAACCATTCTGCTCGTCAAAGCGATAGACGAAAACCTTGTCCAGCCCGAGGTCGCTGGAAAGCACAAAGCGATTGTCAGGCGATACGTTGATCCAGTGAGCGTGCGGCCCTTCCTGCCTCTTGGGATTGACGCTGGAGCCAGCGCGCTGATCGAAAGTTGCAACTTTGCCAAGGCGACCGTCCTTCCGCACGCGTATCACCTCAACGCTGCCGCTGCCGTAGTTTGCCACCATGGCGTAATTGCCGCGCCGGTCAAGGGCGACATAGCACGGGATGGTGCCGTTTGAAGCAACTTCGTTCAGGAATGTGAGTTTTCCGGTTCTCCGATTGATCGCATAGGCCCTCACCGAGCCACTCCTCCGGCGCTCATGGCGTTCAACTTCCTTCACCGCATAGAGGAACCGCCCTTGTCGATCCGGGGTGACAAAGGTAGGATGCACGGCAGCGCTGCCCAGTCCGAGTGGAGTTAATTGACCAGAGGCCGCGTCAAAACGATAGGCATGAATACCTTTCTCCTTGGCCATATTATACGTTCCGACATAAACAAGATATGCTGACTCGGGATCACTCCGGTCACCTCGAGGAGAGTCGCGTCGCGTTGGCAAAGGTTTTGGCTTCATATCTGGCGTCCTGCAAAGAATGGTTTGAAAAGCACCGCTATATTTAATCTTATATGGAGATGCTGCGCAACAGAATACCGGGGATGGCGTCCAGGGAACGGCGCACAAGAGCCTGGGGGTTATGCTGGATGCGATAAAGGCAGACAAGTCTATGCTGTCTTGTCACCGGTAAGTCCCAGCTTAGCCAGCACCGGTCCAGGACAGCCATTCCACCCTTGCTGCGGTTCATTGCCCACATAGGGCAAGTCCCGAATCCCCATGCGGCTGGTAAAAAATCCGCTCACCACAAGGTCGCGCAGTGTATTGAGAAACGCGACCGCACTTGCGTCCTCGGGCGCTGCCTTTTGCGGGTAAGCAATACGATCAAGAATCTGCTTTTGCCGCGCCGCCGAGCAGTCGGCAAAGTCAAATGTGAAAGCGCGATTGGATTCCATGTCGAGCCACGTCAGCCCGCCGCGGATCTGGTCAAGAAGCTCGCCGCGTTTCAAGCTCAGCCAGTCGTCGATAAATTCCGGGACGCCCGCTTCGGTTGCGCTGCCCGAGCGATCGTCCGCTGGTATGATTAAATCCGAAAGAATACGAATCGTTCGCCACTCGTGAGGATTGAGCACTTTGGGCTGGTAAGCTGCGGAGCGCCCTTGAGTTGCAGGTTGTTGAGGCATTGCTTGCGCCACTCCAGACGCAAGAGGTGACAGCGACACCATTGCCGCCGCCGGCACAGTTGTTATCAGTTTCAGGATGTCGCGCCGCTCGAAGCGGGGTTTGTTGTTGGTTCTCTTGTTGTCCATGTCGACTCCTTGGATGGCAGGTTGCGCAGTGAGTTTGGCTACGACTAAACCAATTCAGAATATGTGCCGCGGCTCGCAACCTTTAAAACAGGGCGCAACAAGTGCAAGCCCCTCAGGCGAAAACGAACTTGCGGCTACCTGCTGCCCTCCCATTCCCCACATACTGCCTGCCGTCTGCTCTTTACACATTCCCCTTCTTCACTTGCCCCACAATGTATTCTGAGGTTCGCCAGGCAAGGGCCAGGATGGTCAGCGTGGGATTCTTGTTTGCCAGGCCGACGAAAGGCGCCCCGTCGGCGACAAACAGGTTCTTGCAATCCCATGCCTGGCAGTGGGAGTTGAGAACCGAGTTTTTGGGATGGTCGCCCATACGAGCGCCCCCCACTTCATGAATTCCCTGCCCGCCTTCTGAAATTCCCCACTGTTGGTCGGCTCCGTAGGATTCGATCACTTTGCCGCCGGCCGTCTCAACGATCTCCCGAAACGTTTCCTGCATATGCCGGGCCATGAGGAATTCATCCCGGCTCCATTTAAAGTGAAATTTCAGAACTGGAATCCCCCATTGATCCGTCACGTTATTGTCGATCTCGCAGTAGCTGTCTTCATTGGGAATCATTTCCCCGCGGCCGGTCAGGTAGATGAATGAACCGTACAACTTCCGGCAATCATCCTTGAGCTTTCTCCCGTAACCGCCACCCAGAAGATCTTGAGTGCCGCTCAGGATACCGGGCATAGGCATCCCCTGACGCCCTCCGCTGAATTCAATGTGATAACCGCGGGAAAAAGGCAGTTTAGGCTTCGCCTCATTCGGGTAATTCCACCACGGCATGTAGAGATGCATTCCGCCAACGCCATCGCCGTTGTGAGGAGGCAAGTCCATCATCTTGGGCACAAAGCCGCTGACGTTTGACATGACGGTGTCCATGATATATTTGCCCACCATCCCACTTGAATTGGCGAGGCCGTTGGGAAATCGCGTGCTGCGTGAATTCAAGAGCAGGCGCGCCGTCTCACAGGAACTGGCGGCAAGGACAATCACCTTCCCACGCACCTGAACTTCCTTTCGGCTTTCCTTGTCGATATAGGAGACACCTGTGGCGAGGCCGTCCGGTCCCGTCAGGACTTCCCGTACCATGGCGTTGGTTCGAATCTCAAGGTTTCCCGTCATTCGGGCCGGAAGCAGCAGGACAACGGGAGAAGAAAAGTTGGAACCGAGCCGACAACAGCGCCCGCACTGCGACACGTAGTGGCACTCAGGGCGCCCATTCAGCGGCCGGGTCAAAATCGCCAGACGTGACGGTATGCAGGGAATATGGAGTTTCTTGCAGGCGTTCTGGACGAGCAGCTCGTAACAGCGCGGCGCAGGCGGAGGCAGAAACTTCCCATTCGGAAGATTTTCGATGTTCTCAATCGAACCAAACACTCCAATCAGTTCCTCGGTCTTGTCGTAGTAGGGAGCCAGGTCCTCATAACTGATAGGCCAATTGAAACCATTCCCGTACTTGCTGTAAGGTTTGAAATCATAAGGCCCGTTTCGCAGCGAAATCCGTCCCCAGGAGTTGGTGCGGCCGCCCAGCATACGTGAGCGAAACCACATCCATTTGGTTCCCGGGGCGGAAAGGTATGGCTCTCCGGGAACCTGCCAGCCTCCCACGGCAGCCATGAAGTAATCCATGGGGTTTGTGTAATTTCCACTACCGCGGTGGGGCGCATCGTACTCCCACTCGAGCCACTTGGAATCCTTGGCCGCGTCGTACCAGTCTCCGGCTTCCAGCATCAGACACCTGGCCCCGGCCTTCGTGAGGTTATAGGCGACCATCGCGCCACCCGCCCCGGAGCCGACAATGATTGCATCATAAGGACTGGAAGTGGGAATCGAATCTGGCATCGTTTTCTCCTGAATATCTACCTCGACCCTTGAGTGCGATGCCGGGCACCACACCCGGCATGTCGCCGTGAAGGGCGGTGCTATTCACTTAGGTGGACAACATAAACGTTCGTGCGATTATTTCCCTGATCATCAAAAGTAATTGTTCCGGAGACTCCCGCAAGGTCCCGAGCCCTCGAGATCTGGTCACGCAAACGAGCGCGGTTAGGCCCGGCTTCACGTAAGCTATGCGCGACAAGTCGAATGGCATCGTAGGCTTCGGCGGCCACCGGACTGGGAAAAGCTCCGGTCGCCAACCGGTAACGATGCACGAACTTTTCGCGCGAAGGGGTCTCAGACTGCCGGGAATCTACGGTGTAGATCTCAACGGCTGCAGGGTCTCTTTTTTCCCCGGCATTCTGTTGGGGAAACTTCAGTCCAGAAGCCGCTTGAGCAGTCTCCTGTGAAAGGTAAACTGGAGTGTGGATTCCATCCTGCCGAATGGCTTGCAGCAGTATCCTCGCGTTTTCCGGCAGCGTCCAGAAAACAATTGCCTGAGGAGCTTTGGCTTTAATGAGGGCCAACAGCGAATTGGGATCAGGTTGTAATGGGTTGATAACCAGAGAAGCCGGAAGCGGAAGCCCAAGCCGACGGACTGCCTTTATGAATTCCCGGCCGCCAATGCGTCCGTCGTGACCGCTCCCGGTAACCAGGAGGACGCGCTGAAAGCCGTGTGTCTGGTAAATGTCCCGGGCCATCGCCCGCGCCTGCTGAACGTCGCTTGGCCCGAGGCGGAAGATCCAAGGCATGTCGATTTCCGTCGCTGTCGGGTCAGTCGACAGAGTCAGAACCGGAACGCCCGTCTTGTTGCCGATCTGCTCGCTCAAATGTGCCGTGACGCCGTCGGCACAGGTTACGATGGCGATGACCTTTTCCTTAACAATGAGATTAATGATTTCGTCGCCGAGGGGACCCCAAGGCGGGACACTGTCATCGGCAACAGCAAGAGCAAGATGGAGTCCCCCAGGCAGAGGACGTCTGGACGCGTCCCGGAGCGCCATCTTCACGGCCGTAACGATCGCGTCGCCGTCGGCCTTTTGCGGACCATGAAGCGGGACGATGAGACCGATGCGGATTACCGGCCCTTTCAGATCGAATGAAGATTCCCTCCCCGGCCCGTCATAGCTCACGCCTTTCGATGCGATGGAAGCGTATGGAACCTGCACGGGCTTCTTTTGCGCTTGGGCCTGGAAGGCAAATCCCGATATCGCCAGCACGGCCGCAATTTCCAGCAGCTTTTTCAAAACGCCCTGAAGCAGTTTCCCTGTCATATATTCAAAAACTCCAGCACACAAACCAATGAAGCTCGCCCCGCCAGCCCCTCATCGCATGAATGCCATCGACTTCCCTTTCCAGTCCGTCCGATGCTCGGGCCAGTAGATGAACCGCCCATCCTTCACTTTGGCGAAGGTAAGCGGAGCGATGTTATTCAGCGTGTAATCAAAAAACGCAGTCCCGCTCACGCCGTGATATGGCTTCATTTCATACTGTTTAAGCGCGTCCATGATAAGGGCGCGGTTGAGGCCGGCTTTGCGGATTGCCGCAATCAGCATGTTCGTGCCGTCGTACGCATAAGCAGCGTACGCATCAGGTTCTTCGTGATAGCGCTCGAGATATTGGCGCCGAAACTCGAGCCATTTCGGGCTATGCCGATCAGGATTAATAGCGGAAATCGCAACCAAACCGTTCGCGGCCGGACCGGCAATCTTGATGACTGCCGGATAAGCTACTCTGCTGCAACCAAAAACCGGCTGCTTCATTCCCATCGCGCGCATCTGCTTCAGGATTAACCCGGCTTCCGGTGCGTTGCCCCACAGAACTAAACCATCAATTCCTACCCCCTTAAGTGTTCGCAACTGCCCCGAAAAATCCTGTGTCCCGGGTGCATACTTCACCACCACGACGGGCTGATATCCCATGCGGCGGGCGTCTTTGAAGAATTCCTCGAACCCAAATCGACCGTAGTGGCTGTTGACGCGTAATAAGCCGACACGGCGGAGCTTGAGCTGGTTAAAAATATAATCGGCAAGCGCGTAACCTTGCTGGCGGTCGTCAGGATAATTGTGGATCAACCATGGGATGCGGGTTTCGGTTACAGTCGGGTCGGTCGTGGCTGTGTCGATGATAGGGACTTGGAGCTTCAAGGTAACGCGCAGCGCGATGTGGGTCGAGGCTGAATTAATCGCGCCGAGCATCGCCCAGACGTGCTGCTTGTAATACATGTCCACGAGGGCCATCGCCGCGCTTCCCCAGAGTGGCGCATCATCGTAAATCTTCAAGGAGAATGGTTTTCCCTTATAACCCCCATGGGCGTTCGCGTTGTCAATGGCCAATTCAGTGCCGTGTAACATGTGAATGCCGTAAAGTGAATTGGGATCTCCTTCGGCGAGCAGGCTGGAAGGTGCGGCGGGTGGCCCGTTCCATGAACCCCCATAATCTTTGTAGCGAGTCGGGGATTTGCCTAGCGGGCCCCAAAAGCCGATGTTTATCGTCTTCAGTGTGTTCAAGGCGGGCTCGGGAACACTTCGTGCCGCGCCGTTATATTCCAGCGTGTTGGGCTCAACGTACCAGCTATAGTAGGGCTTACGGAATCGCCCATAAGGCACTGCCGCAGGCGGCATGTTGGCGTACCGCATGTTGGCAGGTGGCTTCTCCTGGGTATTCTTGGGAGAAGCAGGTTGTGGAAAGGCAGAGCTTGCCATCAGGCAGAAAAGAAAGGTTGTAATGATTGCAACTTTCATGGTCACCATCCTCCGGGTTTCCTGACTTCCGCTCGCCTGTGAGTACGGATGTCTTCCGTACTCGTTAAGATCAACAGCTCTAAAGCAACAAGGTCCTTTCCAGAGGCGCAAGCCGACTCCTGCCCGGCGTCCCTCCAACCCTGTGCGAAGGGCTGCCTGGAACCTTTCGTCCAAAGAGAGCCTCGACGAAGGCCATTCCGCCCTCAAACGCTTATACGACCTTCGCTTCTTCCACCGCCCTGTGCACACGCCCGTGTGCGAACCTGACAATGCTTGCCAGGGTTTCCGAATCGATGGCCTGGACAGCATCGCACCTGGGAAGCGCCGAAGTGAAATCAGCGACTTCGATGATCAACCCCTGGCTGCCGAACTCCAGAGCTGCACGGCTGGCGGGCTCAACCATCGCCGCCACTCCGGTGGCGTGACTCGGATCCACGATCACCGGCAGAAACGTCTGCTCTCGCACCGCAGGGATCACGTTCAGATCCAGCACATAACGCGAGTATTCGCCACTGGCAAACGCTTTGATGCCGCGCTCGCACAGGACAATATCCAGGTTGCCCTGCTGGGCAATGTACTCTGCCGCGCCCAGCCATTCAACCAGGCTGGCAGACATCCCACGCTTCAACAGGACGGGCTTGCCCACGCGGCCCACTTCAGCCAGCAGCGGGTAGTTCTGCATGTTCCGCGAACCGACTTGGATCATGTCTGCAAATTCCGCCACCTGTTCCACCAGGCGTGTGTCCATCGCCTCCGTGACAACCGGCAGTCCGGTTTCTTCGCGTGCCATGCTCAGGATCCGAAGTCCGTCCCGGCCCATGCCCTGAAAATCGTGCGGAGAGGTGCGGGGTTTGTAGGCGCCTCCGCGCAACATGTCCACGCCAGCCCTCTGGACTGCACGGGCAACACTGAGCGTTTGGGCGTGGCTCTCCACTGCGCAGGGGCCTCCGATCACGATCGGACGTTCTCCACCGATGCGCACGCCGCGCACTTCAACAACACGCGTGCCCGCCTCACCAAATTCCGGGTGGGTCACACGGCACAACAGCGGGCAGATCCGCGGCAGATCAGATAGGCTGACTTGTCCAGCGATTTTCATGGCTGCCCTCCTTGACTCGACCTGACATTCCGAAAAAAGACGAATGGCAGGGATCGAATCCGTTCCGCCGGTTCATCGTAAGCCACGATTCACCGGCGTACGCGAACTTACAACGCGGCTTTCTACTATCGGCCCTGTTGATTGTTCGATCCGCGTTCGGTTTCGAAAATGGCCATGGCTTCCATTTCAATCAGCAACTCCGGCCGGCACAAAATAGCCTGGATACCGGTGGAGGCTGGAAGCGGGTCCAAACCCTGCTGCTTGAAAAACTCGGTACGAACTTCGTTGAAGGCTGCGTAGTCGCGTTCGATATCTCGAAGGTAGCAGGTGGTGCGAACGACGTCCTTCCAAGACGCGCCCTCCGCCTCCAACAAAGCGGTAATATTCTCGTAGGCGCGCCAGGTCTGGGCCCGGAAATCGTCCACATGAATGCTCCGACCATACTCATCAACGCTGGCAGTCCCTGATATCAGAAGGATTGTCACACCTTTGATATCAAGGCGCATGCCGCGCGAAAATGATGAAGGGCGGTCGTAGCAGTAAGCCTCATTCAGAACCTGAGGCGCACTGATGGCCTTCTTGGAGACTGGTTTGTGCGTTTCTTTCATCGTGATGACATCAGCGTCCGTTTGTGGCTGACTCATTATGTCGTTCCTCCTTGTCAGACTGGAGAATGCCATGGCTCAGACCTTCGGCCGTGGCAACCCAGATGTCCTTACCTTGAAATGCCATATTCAGGATGTAGTTGTGAACGAGGGTCGTGGGGGTTTCGAGCACTCTCTTTTTGCCGTCAGGCTGCGTGATTATGATCTCGCCGCGCCGTGCTTTCACGGGCTTTGCGGTATCGAGAGCTCGCCAATTCGCGGGACGGTAGGTTACCCAGGTATTCGTTTTGAAGTCAAGCTCGCTAAGGCCCTTTTGCGTGCACGCCCAGACGTCGTTGCCCCGCGTTTGGACTGCATTGACAAAATTGGATGCCAGCCCACTGTCCTTGGTAAGGTAGTTATGCCAATTTCGCCCGTCATATCCGCTCAGACCAAAATACGTGCTCGCCCAGAACATGTTTGTCTCGCGGTTATAGGCAATATTGCTGACCATCATATGGATCAGGCCCTGATTCCGGTACAAAACGACATCCATGGATTCATCCGGATCAACGTAAGGCCGCCAATAATGATGTGCAATGTCATAGACCACGACGCCGCCGCCCCACAACGCCAGGTACACTTTCTTCGGGCCGACGGCAACACCATACCCCCATGGCTCTTCAAATGGAGAATTCTGATTGTTGAAAATCTTCCAGTCGCCCGTGTTGGTATTCAGGCGGCTGAAACCTCCAGCCGTGGCGGCCCAAACGTATTTCCCCTGGATTGCCACGGCGTAAACCAGATCGTTAGCCAGTCCGCTTGTCAGGTTCGTATAGTTTTTAAATTGGCCCGCGGAGTATCGGCTGAGTCCGCCGAACGTCCCGGCCCAAACGTCTCCGGTTTTTTCGTCGACAGCAACTGACATAACCGCCTCGCCCGCCAGACCGTCGGCAGGGGTGAAGATCTTTTTCACTCGACCGTTCTCAATTAACACCAGTCCATGTTCCGTCCCTGCCCAAACCTGGTTGCCGTTTACGGCTACGGAGTAAACTTCCCCCTCCGGAAAGCCGTTGGCAGTTGTGTAATTCACCCATTTCGTGTAAAGCGGAGGGGTTTGGGCCGCAGCGATGCCTATTGCCACGGCAAGCAAGCCGGCGCTCAATAAGAAGGATGCGCGCAATAGTCTTTTCATCGTTCCCTCATAAGGTTTTCAAAAAGTCAATCAAGTCGTTCAACTGGATCTTGGTCATGTCTGAAGTAATTCCGTGTTTATCGTCAGGGTTAAACTTGGTCCAGATATCCTCCAGGGTCATGGCTTCGCCGTTATGCAGATACGGAGGTCTCATCCAGACGCCCTGAAGCTGCGGGACATCCCAACTCTTCGATGTGTCGTACTTTGTCGAGGTCCCGACGTCCTCGAGGACTCGCGACGTGTAATGACTCAGCGGAGAATGGCAGTAATAACAACGGTCGTGAAGCGGAATGATTTTCCCGGCGGCCGTCTTTGTCCGGAAGAAGATCTTCTTTCCCATCTCCTGTGAATGAGTGAGTTTTCCATCCGGAGCAAGATACGGATTCGGCGGCAGCTTAAGTGACCGGACGTAGGTAACGAGGTCCCTGACTTCCGCATGACTGAAGCCTTGCGACCGGAAAATGAGCGCAGCCGTTCGCGGGCCGTCCTGGGTCTCAAGATTGGGATTAATGCCCGGCCAGTCAAACGGAGAAGTTCCGGCAATGTCTAGCAGCGTCCGGTTTTCCACAACGTCACGGCCCAGTTCGGGAGTTTCCAGGCTCCATACCAGGCCATCCTCAAATCCCTCGTGCGGATGGCAACTCGCACACGCCAGTTGTCCCTGGTAGCAAAACCTCGCATCAAAAAACAGTTGCTGGCCACGGCGCACGACCGTGATCTGCCGCGGCCCGCCCAGGTCGATTGTTGACGCAATCTTCAACTGCTGTAGGTCGACAACGCTGACCGTGTCGTCCGTTCGATTGGCGATGTAAGCAAAGTGGCTGTCGGGCGACACCACGACTGCAGTAGGGTTGCGACCGGTATGCAGCCTTCGAACCACAAATTTCTCCGCAGAGTCGAGGCGGTGGGCCAGCGCTTCGGGGTCGGATGCCGGCACTTCCTTCAGCAGTTGATTTAGCTTCGCAGTATTAATGATCGAAACCGTATTGGCACCTGATTCCGTTACCAGCGCCAATTTGCCGTTCGGTGTGATGGCTGCGCCGAACCCGTCCGCAAAAGCATGGTCAATGTTATCGAGTAGAAGTTCTGTGATCCGCGATTTCTGCTCGTTGGTCGGAGCGGCCCAAATAACTGCCATCCCGTGCGACATATACCAGCCCTGCTGGATCTGAACCAGAGGAACCAGGTTGTGAGGCTGCTCAAACGGAACCAGCAGATACCCGCCATCTTTTGCCGGCACTTGAGCAATGTACCGGAGCTGAATGACTCCTGGCACCATGACCCGGTTAGTTACGATCTGCTTTGCCGTGCTCACCACGGTCAGTTCGCACTCAGGAGGATCATCAGGCGGCTCCAACTTGGACAGCAGGTTGGAAACATAGACCGATTTCCCGTTTCGGGAAAGAGCAACATATTCAGGAAAATGTCCCGCAGCAAGACGCTTGATTTCCTCACCCGTGGAAAGATCGATGACCGAAATGTCGTCACCCAGCGTATTCGCTGTGTAGAGAAACTTTCCGGAGCGATCGGTTGTAACTCCCACCGGATCCCAGCCGGTCTTCAGCGTGCGAATCACCTTCAAAGTATCGGCGTTGATCACGCTGACTGTATCGCTCCATTCATTGGTGACGTAGAGCGTCTTTCCGTCAGGCGAAACAGCGATCCCTTCAGGTTTGCGCCCAACCTTGACGATCCCCGTAACGAGGCGGGTACGCGTGTTCACAACCTCCACGCGGTCGTCGCCTTCGCAAACGACATAGAGCCGCTTGCCGTCAGGCGATAGTGCGAGAGCCAACGGGTTCAGGTAACGAATGCCGGTGCTCCACTCCGTACTCCAGGGCGATGCCATGCCGGGAGTTTCACGGAAGCTGAATCCGGCCACAAACACCAGGGCAAGCAACGCGCTTATCGAGAGGAATGGCCGCTTGCGGTTTGCTTTGACTTCCCTTTTCGCAGAACCCATGTTCACTTGCCCTTATTCGCTTGCTCAGGACCCGCCGGTTCCTTGACAGTCAGAATCTGGTCGGCTTGAATGTGCTCCAGTGTCTGGACGGCCCCGCTGGGCCAGCGGATAGTCAGTCGATCGACCTTGTCATGCTGCCCCAAGCCAAAATGCGGCCTGGGATCGTTTTGTGAAAGATAACCACTTCCCGAGACGGCCTGCACGACCTGGCGCAAGTCTCCGGCAACCGCCTCCAGGCTGGATCCGAAACCATCGCGGTTGCTCTTCGTTCCCACCAACTTGACTGTGAGCCAATGATTCCTTTTTTCGGGCGGCGTGTTATGCAAAAGGATGCCTTCGCCTCCCAGCGTCGAGACGAAGCCGTCAATATAACCATCGTTGTCGTAGTCGGCAAAACAGGCACTGCGGTGGACATATCTTTTTTCAAAGAAGCTTCCAGCAAGGAGGGAAACGTCCGAGAAAGTGCTGTTGTGGTTGTTCCGCAACAAGTTGCTTTCCATCGGGATGAGCCACGTGAGCCCCCCGTTAACAATAAAAATGTCTTTCCAACCGTCGTTATCGAAGTCGAAGAATCCGTCGCCCCAGCCAACGTACTGCCCGCATACTTCGCCAACACCGGATTCATTGGTCACGTCCAGGAAAAAGCCCCCGGCTTTGCCAGGATTGTGAAACAAGCGGTGATAGCGGGCATCAGAAACGAACAGGTCTTGCCAACCATCGTTATCGTAATCTCCGAAAATGGGGCCCATCGCCGTCGTGGCTTCACCGTTTTGGCCATACGCAACGTTCACTTCCACGGCTACCTCCGTAAAAGTGCCGTTGTGGTTGTTGTGATAAAGAAAGCTGGGCATAGTGTCGTTCGCGATGTAAATATCCGGCCAACCGTCGTTGTCGTAATCGCCAACGGTAACCCCCATCGCCCGGCCCGGCTTGAGAGAAATCCCCGATTCCTTTGACACGTCTGTAAATGTCCCGTTGCGGTTGTTGCGGAAGAGCCGGCTGAACTCGGGATCGTAGTTCAACGGGCCAGGATAGTGTTTGGCCGCGTAAAACTGCCGGTAGCTGGGAACAAACTTCAAATAGTTGCCAACAAAAAGATCGAGCCAGCCGTCGCGGTCGTAATCGAGAAAAGCACAGCCAATGCCGAAAAATGGGTTTTCAACCCCGGCATCGGCCGTGATATCCGTGAAGGTCCCGTCGCCGTTGTTGTGATACAAAACGGCGACGTTGTAACCGGTTACGTAAATGTCCTGATGGCCGTCGTTGTCAAAATCGCCTGCCGTCACCCCCGTCATCATTCCCTTCCCTTCCACGCCGGCCTGGGTGGTGACATCGGTGAAGGTTCCGTCGCCGTTGTTGCGAAAGAGACGGTTTGTGGCATTTATGCCGTCCGGAGAAGAATGATTGGTCAGACCAGGAACGTACCGCCCGCTGAGAGCGTACAAGTCAAGGAAGCCGTCATTGTTGTAATCAAACCACACGCAGCCGGAACCCGTTCCTTCCATGATCGAGCTGAGCTCTTTTTCCCCGAACGAGTGGTGAAAGCCGATGCCGGATTTCGCAGTAGCGTCCTCGAACTTTGGAAGCGTTATGCCAGGACCAGCTTGCGAAGGCAGGCCGCGTCCCCAAAGTTCTCGCGCCGCCCACAGTGGCGCAGCGGCTGCAGCCAAAGTTACAAATTGTCGTCGGGAAATCCCCATGTACCCCTCAGTGTTTTTGTGGTTGTGAGTGCGATGGCACACCCACGGGAATTGGCGTATCAAAACGCTTCAAAGCAATCGGAAAGTGGTCCGAAGGCACAAGAGCCTTGCTCTCATGGCATCCCAGGCATGGCACGTCTTCACCATTACGGGCCCAGACCCAGCTCCTCTGTCCGCGGATCACAGCGCCTTTTGAACTCAGCAATTCAAATCTAATGGGGCGGTCGGCCGGAACCTTAATGTAGAAAGAACCATCACTTTCCACCCGAGCATCACCTAGCGTTCGTTCCGTGTGATGGTCAGGCTGGAGCGCAATGACCCGGACACGAGCAATATGCGCAGTCAGGCGGCCGTGGGCCGCGTCCGCACAAAGATAGGAGTTCAGGCACACCACGCGCCCATAGTTTCGGTCCGGATGGAGAATGCTCGGGTAATAGAGGGGAATCGTACGCGACTCCAGCGGCACGGCCTCCACACTTGAAAACTTCGGGCTTGAGTAAATAGGTCTTCCAACTGTCCTGGTTCTCAGGTCAAAAACATAAAGACCGAATGTGCCCGCCCTGGCGGACGAAACGGAATCCTCCTTTGCCACAATCAGCCGATTTCCATCGAGTGCGTGGGCTGACCAATAAATGGAGCTGGGCGGCGTGAGCACCGAATTGTGCAACGAGCCGGGTCGGAACCAGGCAAGCTGCCCACCCATTTCACGCCCCGCCGGGTCCAGCCGCTTCACAAACAGCACCGTGCCGTCGTCCAGCTCTGTCGCTCCGGTTCTAACAACATCAGGAGCCGCATTCCAGCGAAAGGAGCTGAGCCCTGAGCCGTCCGGTCGTAGTGTATAAAACACGCGAGAATCGCTGCCTTTGCCGCCAGCAACCAGCATAGTCTTGGCCGAAACAAGAATTCGGCCGCTATGCAGTACCGTTTCAACCTGGAATTGGCCCGGACCGAAAGTGATGGGGTGAGCGTCAGAGCCATTCCGTTGAGCGATATAGATGGCCGAGGTTCGCTGAGACCCTTTTCCTGCCACCATCGTGAACACAATCTGGTTTCGTGGAAGGTAAGCCGGACGGAGGCAGTCACCCGAGCAGCGCGTGATCTGCCGCTTCCCCGATCCGTCCGCGTTCATTTCCCAGATTTGCCAGTGCGCCTCTTGTGTCTTCTTGCCCGCGAAAAGTACTTTGGACGCATCAAAAGATACTTGAGGATCAGCGGCGGCGTAGAATTCCGGAGTCAAATCAATGGCGGAAACGGAAGGATTCCCCGGCAAAAAACGCAGCAGGTGGCTCCCGCGCGGGAACCTCCCCGTCAATCCACCCGGTACCACTGTGGGTGCTGCGACGAAAATGATCGCAGGCAGCCGTCCGGCCGCGGCAGGTTCTGGTTTTGCCAAAGGGGTCTTCAACGAACCGAACAACAGCCCTAAAACCAGGAATGAGATGATAAGCAAGATGCTCCGGAACCGTTTCATTCGGCCTAAATCCGTTCCAGCTATACTGGCTTGATGGCTCGTCCCAAACTCTTACACCCGGGTCCCGGAGAAAATATGGGCATGGACTGCGGGCAGGACGGCGTAATAATCATTTGCTTAGTTACGCCCAACAACCCCGACGCAGAGGTAACATTAGGCAAAGGGAGGGTGCCCGTCGATGACGGAAGGCAGTTCTGGGAATGACAAATGTCAATCTACCGTCCCGTAATTATTTTTTATGGGAAGCCTACTCAGTTTATATCGCAGATGTTCGTGGTTATTAGGATGAGAGGAACTGCCAGGACCTCAGATATTTCTTGCGGCAGTCTCTGACGAAGTGGCGCGTCTCGCGCAAATTTAGACCGAAAATATCTGAACTCAGCGCTTCGCGGTTTCCTCAAGCGCGTGCAGATCATGGATCAGCAAGCGACGGCCTCGCTTTTCAATCAGGCCTTCCTGCCGCAACGCGTTCCACGTCCGGCTGACAGTCTCAGGCGATAGCTCCAGGGTTTCAGCAATTTCCTGGCTTGTGAGAGGTAGGGTCAGCGAACAGGAGTTGGCTGGCGCATTCTCATCAGACGACGTCAGTGACAACAGGAACGTAGCCACGCGCATTCGCGCATCCTTGAAACTCATCGTCGTCATCTGCGTACGGAGTTCGGCAATCTCATCGACCAGGAGGCGGACCATGTCAAGAGAGATGTCAGGATTGGAGCGCAAAAAGGCGAAAAACCGGTCACGCGGGACAGAACAGATTTCTGAGTCTTGAAGGACAACCGCAGTCAACGGGTACGTAGCATCATTGAGGGCTTCCAGGCCGAAAAGATCACCCGGAAAAAGGATCCGGGTGATGCGCTCCTTGCCGTTCTCAAGCGATTTAACCAGCTTCACCAGTCCAACATTTAACGCGAAAAGATGGTGAGCGGCTCCTCCTTCAAAGAACAAGATCTGGTTTCTGCGGTAATGCGTGGGACAAAAGATGCACGAAAAACGCCTGACCCGATCACTCGACAAGCTGCGAAAAAGGGTACTGGTCAAGACACGGCAATCGGGGCAAGCTCCTTTCATTCCCGCCTCCCAAACTTGGCTTCGAAGGTGAAACTCATTGTTTTAGAAATACCCTTTTATTTCTGCTGAAACGTTTAACCTCTGGAACCCGCGCGTGAGCATGACCATCCTCCCGCTTGTGATCCGGCCGGACATGAAGATTCCCCGACTTCGCACGACAGGGTGTTGCTTAAACCTCTCGATATTCTATCAGAAATCCGCCTTCCCAGAGATGCCGGCCACCAGGCAAGGCGACCGCGGGGCGCCAGATGCTTCCGCCAAGTGGCAGGATTGCGCCGCGGGCTGAAAACCTCGAGGAGGTATGGCGAAGTTCGGGTACTTCCTCTTCTGTGGCATTTTCGGGTAAGATGCCCTTTATAGCCTGCGAGGGATCTTCCTGCCGGATTGGGCGGCACCGCCCGAGCGCCGTCTAGACTGCCAATGTTGCTCGGGGGGACTATTTATGGACTGGAGACATCAGCGGCTGCCAACGGTCTTTGCGCGAGCCAAGTCAATGCGCCGGAGGGTCGCTTACAGCCTTGGCATCGTTCGGCTGATCCTGGTTCCAGTCATTCTGCTTGCCGTCTACTATCTGTTCAGGATGGGATGGATCGTGGACCGCATTGTGAGCGTGGACGCAGCGGTGGCGATGCAGGCTGAACGCGCTTCAATCGTGATGCTCGACGCCCGTCGGGCGGAGCGAAGCTATTTTCTTCTGCACGATCCTGAAGACCTCCAGGCTAACCAGCAGGCGGTTGGGAGCCTCCTGAAAATGCTCCAGTCGTTGCGCACGATCCAGCCTCTGGAAGCCAATGCCATCGGGAAACTGCAGACCGACCTCAGGACTTACCAGGAAGGAATGAAAGAAGCCGCTCAACGCGTCAGCGAGGCTGGCCAGCCACGGATCGACCGGCTTCGCGCTGCGGTGGTTTCCTACGAAAGAGACCTCAATGAAATTCTCCGCGGGGCGCACCGACGCAGCCGCGCCAGCCTGGTCCGGGAGTTGCATGCAAGGGCAAGCAAGTTTGATTCTGAAATCGCGGCCGCCGGGACCGAAGACCCCGTCCTCGAATCCATCTCAGGCCGGCTTCAGAAATCAGCGAGTTTCTTCCTCAGTGGCGCATCGGCGCTGGAACAGCGAAGCTGGAACCGCGTTGAGCGCGACCACCGGGACGCCGGGAAACTTATGAACCGCGCCGAATGGGTGTTGGGCAGCGTCTCCTTGCTCGTGCTGCTGATCAGCATCTGGGTCAGTTACATCCTGCCAAAGGAAGTGGTGCAGCCGTTGCTGGATCTCAAGCAGGCAGTGGACCACGCGGCGGCAGGCAATTATGAAATCAAGTTTGATCTGCAGGGCAAAGGCGAGGTCGTGCAGCTCGCCAACAGCGTGCGCAAGCTGATCGCCCACGTGCGGGAGAAAGAGAACAAACCCGATTCGACCCCGCCTTGACCAGAACTTGCCAGCCCCTTCTGCCAAGGCCCGAAACTCTCTGGATGTGACTGGAGAAAATTGGTAGATTATTGTGTGAAAGGAGAAAAGCTGACATGAAGGGAAAGGCAGACGTTATCGATGCTCTCCAGAAAGCTTTAAGCGAAGAACTGCAGGCGATCAGCCAGTACTTTCTCCACGGGGAGATGCAAAGCAATTGGGGTTACAAGCGACTTTATTCCGAGATCAAAAAGCAGGCGATCGGCGAAATGAAGCACGCAGAAGATTTGATCGAGCGCATCATCTTCCTGGAAGGGGTTCCCAACCTGAATGAATTCCCCAAACTCAGGATCGGCAAAAACGTCGAGCAGCAGCTCCAGAACGATCTGAATCTCGAAAAGGGCGCCGTCGAAGACTACAACAAGTACATCGCCATCGCACGCAAGGAGGGCGATAACGCCTCAGCCGATCTCTTCGAGGCTCTCCTGAAAGACGAGGAAGAGCACGTCGACTTCCTCGAAGCCCAGCTCGGCATGATCAAGGAAATGGGCCTGCAGAATTACCTTGCCCAGCAGATGCGCACGGAATAAGCGATCCGGCGCTCTGCATTCCAAACACACATTCCAAACGGGGACGCCGGGCGAATCGACCGGCGTTCTTTTCCGCTTCAGGCGACACGACGGCTGCATCCGTGAAGAGACGATTGAAAGCTTTTTATCCTTTGATCACTCCAATCGGCTTCAGGCGCGCGACGCGTTTCGATAGGCCAGCGTTGTGGACTACGTTGATGACGGCGTCCACGTCCTTGTAAGCTTCGGGGATTTCTTCCGAGATGCCGTCGCGCGTTTCGGCGCGCACGATCACGCCCTGCTCTTCCAGGCGCTGCCGGGCGTTCACGGCGTAGGAAGATTTCTTCGCGGCGGTGCGGCTCATCACGCGACCCGCGCCGTGGCAGGTGGTTCCGAAGGTTTCCCGCAGCGAGCCTTCCGCTCCCACCAGGACGTAAGACGCCGTCCCCATGGAGCCCGGAATCAGCACCGGCTGCCCGATGTCTTTGTAGGCTTCGGGAATCTCCGGACGCCCGACCGGGAAGGCGCGCGTCGCACCCTTGCGATGCACCAGGACGCGCCGATCCTTGCCGTTGACGCGGTGCCATTCCAGCTTGGCGATGTTGTGGCAGACGTCATAGACCACCCTCAGATCTTCCTTCTGCCCGAAAATACGCTTGAAAGCTTCGCGGGTAAAATGCGTAATGCCCTGCCGGTTGGCCCAGGCGAAATTCGCCGCCGCCCGCATCGCTCCGAGGTACGCCTGGCCTTCAGGCGAATTGAGAGGCACGCAGGCAAGCTGGCGGTCGGGCAGTTCCAGCTTGTAGCGGCGCATGGCCGGGTCCATGTCGCGCAGGTAGTCCGTGCAGACCTGATGGCCAAAACCACGCGAGCCGGAATGGATCAGCACAACAGCCTCATTCTGGAAGAGACCTAACCGCCGGGCGATTTCAGGCTCGTAGATGCGCTCGATGTATTGCACTTCCAGGAAGTGGTTGCCTGAGCCGAGCGTGCCGACCTGGGGCAGCCCGCGTTTTCGGGGTTTGTCGCCCACCGCCGCCGGGTCGGCGCCGTCGATCGCTCCATTTTCCTCGCAATGGTCCAGGTCGCCCGGCTCGCCGTAACCATTCCGGACCATCCAACCCGCGCCCTCCACCATCACCCGTTCCAGGTCCTTGTGCGAGAGTTGAATGGAACCGCTGCGGCCCGCGCCCGAAGGGACATCCCGAAAAAGCTGGTTGACCAGTTCGCGAATTTTCGGCCGAACGTCGTCCACCGTCAGCGTGCTGGCCACGAGGCGCACACCGCAGTTGATATCGAAACCCACACCACCGGGCGAGATCACGCCGCCGGCGTCAGGATCGGTTGCCGCCACGCCGCCGATGGGGAATCCGTAGCCTTGGTGGATGTCCGGCATGGCGAGTGACCGGCCCACAATGCCCGGCAGCATCGCCACGTTGACAGCCTGCTCGAGGGACAGGTCTTTCAGCAGATCCTTCAACAAAACCTCGTCGGCAAAGATCATGGCATCGGTGAACATGCCGGGCTTGGTTCCGCGCGGAACCAGCCAGCGGTAGTCATCAAGCTTTTGGAGTTGGTGCATCTCAAGGTGCATCCGGCGTTCCTCCGGAAGACGGCGTGTGCGGCGAATCAATCGGTTTCTGTGACCATTATATCAGTGCAACCACGGCCGGCGCGGCAGGCGTTGCGTCCAGTCTGGAACCACCTCGAGGGCGGTCAAAACGGCGTGAAGAGAGAGTGCAGAAATAGCCTGCATTTTCGGGGTGACCATTTTTGTCCATGCTTTGTTTTCAACAAGATCGGTAGGTTCGTTTTTCGGTTCGTTCCGGTTCGTTTTTTATGCACTCTAATGTTTTCAACAACTTCTCCGCTTCGTTTTCAGGTTCGTTTCGGTTCGTTTTTGAACCCCGATCCTTTGTTTTCAAGCACTTCTCTGGTTCGTTTTGCCAAAAAAGAATTCTTTTGTCCCATTTGTCTCACTGCCTGGACGCCATTTGTCACGGTTTGTGCCGTTTTCCGGCAACGA
>JBJKQK010000254.1:0-17783 GCA_046705285.1 Terriglobia bacterium | reverse complement strand
GGGTTAACCTTGAAACCGCCGCGGATTATATCCGTGCCGGGGCGGCGGCCCTGGGTGTCGGCGGGGAACTGGTGTCCAGCAAGGCGCTCCGGGAAGGGAAGATGGAAGTCATCACCTCCAACGCCCGTAAATTCCTGGAGGCTGTCCGTTCGGCAAGGGCTGAACAGAAAAAGTGATTCCTCTCGCCTCTCCGCAGAACGCAGCAGGATAATGCGGTTGTGGCCGGGGCGGGATCAAGCGCTGGCCATCGAGTGCAGGAAAAGCGTCAGGTAGCGGCTGATGGCGCTGGTAATGAGAAGGTGCTCGCGGACGTGTTCATGCCCGAGTTGCCCGAGCCGCGAGGCGAACGCGGGGTTTGAAAGCAGGTACCGGATCTGGTACGCTGTGCCCTCCACTGAGTGCACCAGCATTCCCGTATGCTTGTGAATAATCTGAATGGGAATTCCGCCCACGGCTGAGGCCACCACCGGTTTCTTTTTCCACAGTGCTTCTGTCACGGTCAGACCAAAACCTTCCCGGAGACTTTTCTGAATCACGATGGTTGACGCTCTTTGCAGGGCATTGATTTCCAGTGCGCTCCACGGTGGCAGGTCGAGGATGAAAATGTCAGGGTCCCCGGCCGAAACCTCTCGGACCTCGTCGAGCACTTTGCCGCCTTCCGGGTCGTCGTTGGCGCCTCCGCCGGCCAGAACCAATTGGCAATCGAAATACCGTTTGACGATTTTATACGCCTGAACCACCCCCACTGGATCCTTCAGGCGGTCAAAACGCGAAATCTGCGTCAGGATGGGCCGCTTGGAGTTAATTTCAAACCTTTCCAGTACACCTCTGATGAACTCCGGCTCCAGGTCGTGATTCTTTTCAGAGAGCGGGTCGATGCTGGGGTAAAAAAGGTACTGCGGCACGGGAAGCTGATGAGTAAAATCCGGCGATGAAAACAAGGCGCCGTCATACCGCAACACAAAAGGTTCAAGAAAGCCCCAGACCTGCGGATTGGGTTGTGACAGATCGATGTGGCATCGCCAGATCCAGTGTCCGGAGCGGTCTGTGCGGCCGTTGATCAAGGCCACCGGCTGGGGATCGTGGATGACAGTGAACTCAGAATCCAGTTGCAGGCGGCCGCGGTTTTGTTCATTGTAAGCAAGAAAGATTTTGAAGCTTTCGGGAGGCTTTTCGTAAGGTGCTCCGTGCAAGGCGTTGTGAAAAGCTTTGGTGATTTCGAAGAAGTCATTTCCGCCCGTCATCACATCCCATCGGATGTTCACTCCGAGCTCCTTGATCAAGGGGACGAGGCGGCTCAGAATCTCAGCCACGCCTCCACCGACGGAAGTGGAGTTCACCATCTGCACGGAGCGGCCCTTGAGCCGTGAAGCAAGGGCATAGAGCTCCTGAATTTCCGGCGCGCCGACAGTAGGAACATAGTCCTCCAGGTGAATTGTGCGCGGTTCCGGCCTGGCTTCATTCATGGACCAAGCTCCTGGCTGACGATATGGAAAAGTTGTGTGCGGGCTGCTTCCAGCGTATTGGTGTAAATGTCGACGCGGTTTGCGCGCTGCGCCAGGTCGTCCAATCCCAGCCCCGTGGAGAACCACAAAGAGAAATCGTTGTTCCGCAAATGAAGACGCAGCCTCGAGGTCACGAAATGATAATGGAATGACGCGTTGCTCAGTTTTCCGAGAACATCCAGGAATTCCTCGAGCGTTTGCACCTCAATACCGAGGGGAAGGGACACCTCGACCGCCTCTGAAAAATAAAAAGGTTCAAAAGCCTTTTGCTGCGAACGCTCGGGATAGGCCCGGCAGTAATCCGCCACCAGTGACCGGAGATCTCTCCTCAGATCGGAGAGGTTTGAATATTCACGCAGGTCGAGGGATGCGAGTTGCTCGGCAAGCTCCGCCAGGTTGCAGGCCGCCATAATCCACTGGGCAAAGTCGTCTGAAAAACCCTCCGTCAGGAAATGGTGGCGGCGCAGGCTGTGAAAGGTGTGGTAAAAAATGGAGGAATCGCTGCAATCGCCAAGCCCCTTCTGCAGTTCGGTCAGGCGCGTCGCTCTCTGGTTGCAGATGCGCGTCAGGTACGTTGCGGTGGCAAACTGGAAGGGATATTGGGATCTCTTCACGTGAGTGCTTCCTCCAGCTTTTCAAGAAACATCAGAACCTCAGTCGGGTTGCGCAGGAGATATTTCGCCCTGGTTTCCTGGAACCTGCCGACCCGTATGGTGATGCCATTCGGAAGCAGGGCAAAGGCTGTTTCGTCCGTTGTGTCGTCTCCGGCATAGATGGTTAGCTTACGGCCGGGGAGCCGCCGCAGCAATTCCCTGGCTGCTTTCCCCTTGCTTCCCATGTCCCTGGGATAAATCTCCCAGACCTTCTTGCCCGACATCAGGCTGAAATCGGGTCCCAGGCGCTTCAGAAGTTCTTTGACCAGAACTCGAGCCTTCTGCACGGCAAGCTTGGGAGCAGTCCGATAGTGGACGCCGAAGCAAATTCCCTTGTCCTCGATTCTGATGCCGGGAAGGCCAGCCACTTCCTGCTGAATCGATTTCATCTCTTTACGAAGGCGATGGGCGGCCGGCATGTCGGGTGCCTGACCGTTGTTTCGTTCCCAGCCGTGCAGTCCAAAGTAAATCGCGCCCTTCACTCCTGTCCTTTGCTGCAGGTCGTCGAGTTGCCGGCCGCTGATAAGACAGACTCTGACCCGGCCATGGCGAACCAGTTTCCGCAACACCCGCCGCGCCCGCTCTCCCAGGAACACTTCTCTGGGCCTGCGCCGCAACCGTACAAGCGTACCGTCAAAATCAAGAAACAGCACAATCTGGTCGGCCGCCCGAATCCGCTGGCCAACGGTCTGCCAGCAATCCAACAGGTATGGCGGCTTCGCCGTGTCCCGGGCTTGAAGAGATTTTCTCACACTCGCCGACGTCTGCGGACCGGAGGATCTGCTGCGGCAAACGCGGGTGTCTGTCACCATGATAGCTTGCGGTTCAGTTTCAATGCACAAAGGCGCGCAACTTCTCTCTCGCGCGAGAGCGCGCGCCTTCTTCTTACCGGACCCGCAGCGGCTCGGGCGCGTCGAGCCGGACTTCCGAAAGTTCGCGGACCAGGCTCGCCGCCCACCGATAAGTGTTGTGCTCGCGAACGACGCGCCGCATGCGCTGCATCCTGAGCCTTTTCTCCTCAGGATCCATCGACAGGGCAAAGCGGATCGCTTCCGCCAGTTGTTCCGTGTCATAAGGATTGACGATCAGCGAATCGCGCAGCTCGCGGCAGGCTCCGGTAAACCGGCTAAGGATCAGCACTCCCTGGCCATCGTCGCGTGTGGCGACAAACTCTTTGGCCACCAGATTCATTCCGTCGTGGAGCGACGTCACCATGCAAAGGTCAGCTGCCTTGTAAAAGGGCATAATTTCCTGGTGGCTATGGTGCCGCTTGAGCAGGACAATCGGCTTCCACGCTCCCTTCTGGAATCGGTTGTTGATGCGCTCGGCTTCCGAATCAATTTCTGCGACGAGATTGCGGTACTGCTGGATATCGGTGCGGCTGGGCGCCCCGATTTGAACGAAACTGAACTTTTGCTGATAAGCGGGATATTTCTCGAGGAACCGCTCAATTCCTCGAAAACGTTCCACGATGCCTTTCGTATAGTCCATGCGGTCTACGCCGACACCCATCAGCTTTGCTTCGACTCCAAGTTCCTTAAAAAGATCTTCTGCGTCAGGCGGGCTTGCCATAACCGAGGGTTCCGCCGCTTCAACGTCGAACACCACACTGACTGGAAACGGCCGCACAAGCGTAAAATGTCCCCGCCGATTCACGGTAAAACGGTCCCACTCGATGCGGCATTCCAGAGCACGATCAACTGTTTCGAGAAAATTGTTGCAATGGTTCTGAATGTGGAATCCGGCGATATCGGCGCCCAGAAGCCCGTCCAGCAACTCACGCTGCCAGGGGCAGATTCCGAAGGCCTCGGCATTCGGCCAGGGAATATGCCAGAAAATGGCGACTCGCGCATCCGGCCGCTTCTCCTTCACCATCCGCGGCAGCAGGGCAAAATGATAGTCGTGGATCAGGACTGCCGGCTCCTGCGTTCCCTCCATTTCTTCCAGGACCGCTTTTGCAAACTTTTCGTTGACGTGCTTGTATTGCTTCCAGTCCGCTTCCCGAAAGGTCGGACGCGTGTGGGCAATGTGGCACAGGGGCCACAGACCTTCGTTGGCAAAGCCCAGATAGAATCCCTTCTCTTCCTCTTTCGTTACCCACACTCTTCGCAACGTGTAATGGGGTGAGTTGGGGGGTACGCGCAGGCGGTCGCGGTCGTCGACCGTTTCGCGATCGGCGTCGCCGGCCCCGTTTGCTACCCAGGTTCCATCGCACGCGCGCAAAACGGGTTCCAGCGCCGTGACCAATCCGCTGGCCGGAACAAGGCACTCGATGCCACCGTCCCGGTGGACGTGCATATAGGGTTCGCGATTGGAAACCGCGAAAAGAGGCTTGTCCCTCAAACGGCCTCGCACATACGCGCGCAAGCGCTCCGGAGTCCAGATGGCTTCTCCCACCTCGCGCAGTCGCGCCTCTTCTTCGGCAGCCATGCGCGCCACTTCCAGGGTTTTTGCCAGTTGAGTTACCTCGTGTGCGATCGGCTGAAATATTTCTTCCGCGGGCAGTGCGACGGATCGAAGCCCCTTGCCTGTTCGCAGGGCGCGCAGCCATTGCGCCGTTTTCGTGACGGGCTCCAGGATGCTGATCCGGATAATCAGCAGACAGATGAAGGCAATCAGGAAGGTTTCAACCAGCAGCCGGAGAAACGTATCGCGCCAGAGACGGAAGGATTGGGCTGCAATAAAACTGGCGTTGTGGAAAATCGCCAGCACACCGTCCACACCGCCGTTCCCCTGGATAGGCAGCGCATAGACCTCCATCGGGATACCGTTAATGTTGAAGAACTGGCTGACTCCCTTATCTCGAAAAATCGCCTGACGCACGGCTGAGGGTGCGAGATTCCATTCGGATCCCAGCGTGCTGGCTATGGCGATCTTGTTCCCATTCTTGTCATAGACGGCGACGCCATCGAGAGCTTCACGATTCTCAAAGCGGTCCAGAAGTTGCTGCAGGCGTCCTGTGGACTGATCCTTGAGCAGCGGTTCGACCTCGTCCACAAGACTGTCGGCCAGAATTTCTACGCGTTTCTCAAGATCACTCCGGAGCGCGTGCTTTTCCGCGCGTACTTGGAAAAATGCAAAGATAAAGGCAACCAGAGTAATGCTGACGGTCAAGGAAATAATGAGTCTGTGGCGAATCCGCATCTCGTAAATTTTACATCATCCTTCTTGAGATTCCTTCACGGAAAAGAACACTGCGGCTAATAGCTGCGCGAACAATAACGTTCCACAGCCAAAAACCGCTGTCCTTAAATGATTCGTGGCCCTTATTATAAGGCATCTGGGAGGTGAATGGTGGATTTTAGCGATCGAACAGCGATTATCACAGGTGGAACGGGCGCTTTGGGCCGCGCCGTTGCGATTGACTTGCTCAGGAGCGGCGCCACGGTCGCCGTACCTTATCTGGAAGAGGCGGGGTGGAAATCACTTCAGGCCTTTGCCGCAGAACATGCCGGGCGGCTGGCGGGCAGCCCGGTTGACCTCAAAAGTGCGGACGAAATTGACCGGTTTGTCTCCCGTGTGTTGGAGCGCAGCGGCCGGGTTGATTTTCTGGTTTGCGTGGCTGGTGGCTTCACGGCAGGCAAAACCTTTGAGAGCGATGAGGCCGCGTGGGAGCACATGCTGGATCTCAATCTCAAAAGCGTTGTTCGCATGCTCAGGCCGGTGGTTCCGGCGATGATGCGTCAGAACTTTGGACGCGTTGTCACGATTTCAAGCGGAGCCATTTTGAGAGGCGGCGGCGCCGGGATTGGCGCCTACGCCGTTTCGAAAGGCGCGGTCGTGCAACTCACCGAAATCCTGGCGCAGGAGCTCGAAAAGTATGACATCCGCGCCCACTGCATCCTGCCCGGGACGATGGACACCGTGGCAAACCGCAGGGCGATGCCCAAGGCAGATTTCTCAAAGTGGGTCAAAACCGATGATGTAGCGCGGGTTATCCATTTTTTGCTCAGCGACCAGTCGCTTGCCGTGCGCTCAGTTGCTGTCCCGGTGCTCGGTTAGGCTGCCCTTGAGATTGATAATTGAAAGTTTTCGGCTCCCCAGATATAATTAGGGTTTGCGAGCAAGCCTGCAAGGAGTTCCATGAAAACCAATATTCATCCTGATTACCACGAGGTTCAAGTTGTCTGCGCGTGCGGAAGTTCGTTCCAGACGCGCTCGACTTACAAAGACAAAGTGCTCCACGTGGAAATTTGTTCGAGTTGCCATCCTTTCTTTACCGGCAAGCAGAAGCTGGTTGATAGCGCCGGGCGGGTGGAACGTTTCCAGAGAAAGTACGCGAATTTTCGCAAGGGCAACACAGAGGCGGCTTCGGCCAAGGGTTCAAAGGCCGCAAAATAACGCCAAATCTGTTGGCGAACCATATCTTCCCGGGTCTTCAAGCCGATCCAGAAACGAGAAGTAGCAGCACAGAGGAAGCCCTTGGCTACCAACCCATCGTCTGACCCGTACATCTCGCGGCCGAAGGTTTACCTCCTGGGGCGGCAGGCCGTCGTGCAAGAGGAGCTGGCCCGCTTTCTGCAGGATGAAGGAGTCGTCTTCTCGACCGACTCCGAGGCGGCTTCCGAGATTCTGGCGGAAATCGCCGGCCGCACCTGCTACATGTCTTTCGGAAAAGGCCGCAAGACCAACGAGGAGTACCTGGACAACATCCTGATCTCAAAGCACGGTAGCGTGCTTGAACATGCCGTGTGGAATGTTCTGATCACCGGTGTCAGCCGCTCGCTGACGCATGAATTGGTGCGCCACCGGGCGGGCTTTGGTTATTCGCAGCTTTCGCAGCGTTATGTGGATGAGGGCGACGCGCGCTACGTTGTGCCGCCGCTCTACCAGGAGAATGAAGAGCTGCGCGGGAAGTGGCAACAGGCCATCGAGCACCTTCGCAAAGCTTATGCCGAACTGGCGGAAGCCACCAGCCAATACGTCCAGCAGAAACACCCTGAGATGGCGCCGCGCGACCGCAGGAAATGGGCGCGGCAGGCCGCCCGGTCGATTCTTCCCAACGCCACCGAAACCAAGATTTTTGTTACCGCTAACAGCCGCGCCTGGCGCCATTTTCTGGAGCTGCGCGGCAGCCCTCACGCCGATACCGAGATCCGCATGCTCGCCGTGGAAGTCTGCCGCGTCCTCAAGAAGGAAAGCCCTAACATCTTCCACGATATCGAAATCTACGAGGAAGCCGACGGCATGCCCGCCGTCCGCGTCACCCATTCCAAAGTATAGGGATTTTCCGCATCCGGGGACGGGGGCAGCCAGAGCAGCTGGAGGCAGCCCGCATATCCTGCCGATTGCCCCTGATCTCACTGAATTGGCGCTTGATACTTCGTGGAAAGTTCCTTGTAGATGGTGCAGGAGTTCATGAGCTGCGGCGCCATCCGGCACGCCTCCCGAAATTCTTCCAGGGCCCGCCTGCCGTTATGCTTCTCCAGAAACACCATCCCGAGGCCCCAGCGCGCCCCAGCGTAGTTGGGATTCAGCTGCAAGGTTTTTTGAAATTCCCGGATGGCGCCCGCCAGGTCGTGCTTTTGTTCCAATCCAAGCCCAAGCACATAATGGGCCACGGGCAATTGCGGATTCAGTCTCAGCGCGATGTTAGCTTCTGCGATACCTTTGTCCGCCTCGTGCGCCACCAGAAGCGCCAGCCCAAGGTAGCTGTGGGCGAGAGCAAAATTCGGCTGCAGGCGCAAGGCCTCCTGAAGTTCGGAGCGGGCTGCCCCCTCGTCACCCTTCATCGCCAGCGCAAGGCCGAGGCTGGCATGGGCGGGCGCCAGATTCTCATTCAGGCGCACGGCCTGGCGAAGTTCGGCGATGGCCCCGTCCGGGTTGCCCTTAACCAGAAGGGCAGCGCCCAGGTTGCTGAGGGCGGTTGTGTCGTCCGGCTGCAGGCGCAAGGCCTGCGCAAATTCCCTGACGGCGCCATCCTCGTCGTTCCTTTTCATCATGGCAATACCAATGGCGTCGTGGGCCCTGGCGATGTTGGGATTGAATCGCAGCGCCTTCTGATATTCGGGGAGAGCCTCTTCGTGTTTTCCCTGCCGTGCGAGTTCGAGGCCAACATAATAATGGGCCATGGCGAAGTCTGGTTTTAAGCTCGCCGCCTTGCGGAACTCCTCCAGTGCCTGGCCGTCCTGGCGCTTGGCCAGCAGGGCAAGCCCCATGCCGAAATGGGAGTTGGCGTAGTCCGGCTTCAGCCGCAATGCCGCCTGAAATTCGCTGATGGCTCCGTCCGGGTCATGTTTGTAGATCAGAACAAGACCAAGGTTATTGTATGTTTTGTACCCGCCTGGATTCAGTTGCAGCGCTTCCTGGAACTCGCGGATCGCCCCGTCGTAGTCGTGCTGCCTCATCAGCACGAGGCCGATATTATTGTGGGGTTCAGCAAAGTGTGGATTCAGTTGAAGCGCTCGGCGAAATTCCGCGACCGCGTTGTCGAGGTTGTGCCTTGCCAGTGAGACCAGGCCGAGGCAGTTGTAAGCCTCGGCGTTACCGGGTTGAAGTTCCAAGGCCTCTTCGAACTCGCCCTCGGCGCCGTCAAGGTCGCCAAAGTTGTACATCTCCAGCCCCAGCTTCAGGTGATGCGCCGCCTCGCTTGAGCCGGGCAATGCCTTGCTTGGGGAACTCTTCGTGGTCTGGGATTCCTGCCGTGCCTGCACCGTCTGCAAACCAAAAGATCCGCAGATGAATGTAGCGAGCACGATGCGCCAAAGGACTCTGTGCGCCTTCCGCATCATGGCGCGCCTCCAAGGTAGAGTTGCGCCTATTGTAACTCGTCTTTTCAGAGGATCAACCGGATTGTGGCTGCGGACGAACGCCTGTGCCATTTTCTTGGCGCAGACATTCTTCCGCATTTTCTTGCACGTTCCCTGCCAGGCTACTTGATTCCCACCACCATCGAATCCGGCCCGACGAGGTGCTCAACGTAGGTTTCAGAGAACCCGGCTTTTTTCATCCAGCCGCTGCAATCGGCTCCCGTATAATCGAATCCGCCTGTAGTCTCAATCAGCATGTTCAGGCTCATCAGCAGGCCAAAGGCGTTCTGGCGGCGATCGTCGTCAATCAGCGCCTCGTACACAATCAGCGAACCGCCCTTAGGCAAGGCCTTCGCAGCCTTCGAGAGCAGCATCATTTTCACATCCAGGTTCCAGTCGTGCAGGATGTGCCCCATCACCAGCACTTCGGTTTCAGGCAGCGGGTCTTCAAAGAAGTTGCCGGATTGGAAGCCCAGGCGTTTTTGCAGGCCGAAAGAATGCACATAATCTTCGAAAATCGGCTGAACGATGGGCAAGTCAAAGCCTTTGCCCGTGACGTGCTCATGCGCCAGCGCAACCTGCGTGGGCAGCCCGCCCTGCGCCGTGCCGACGTCCACAAAAGTCTGGTACTTGTTCCACGGGAACTTTCGGGCGATGGCGACGGCCGAGGGGATGCTGATTCCGGTCATCGCGCTGAGAAAAGTCCGCATGCGCTGGGGGTCGGAATAGAGTGTTTTAAAACCGTCGTCGGCGTCGTCTCCCTTGGTTTCATTCTGTGGTTTTCCTGTCCGCAATCCTTCCGTCAGACCACCCCAGTGACTGTAAAGCCGGGAATTGGCCATCTCCAGCATTCCGCCGATATAGCTGCGCTTGTTCCTGTCAAGAAAAAGGTTGGACTCGTGGGTGTTGGAATAACGTCCTTCGTGCCGGTTCAGCATTCCCATCGCCACCAGCGCATCGAGAAAGTCCTGGGCGCTGCGAGGATGCAGCCCCGCCGCCTGGGCGAGTTTGTCGCATGTGAGCGGTCCCTGGGCTAGATAAGTAAACACTCCCAGCTCAACCGCGCTCAAAAGCGTTTTCGATCCCCAGAAACCAAGACCGATTTGCATGATTTTGTCCGGTGTGACCGCCGCAGCCGCATGGCTGCCTGCAACCGGAAAGTGTTGCCCCACAGAAGTACTCATGGTTTGCCCCTTCCACGTAAGGATTTCCTGCCCCATACAGGAATGCTGCTGCAATCATACCTGAGGCTGCCCGATTAGTCCACTGCCGGTATTACGCCAGTCCGTTGACTTTTGCGACGTAAGCTTTGCTGTTGAACTTGCGCGAGGTGCTTTGACAGGACATGTAGCGGATCTTGCCGTAGATGGGACGCTCCGGTCCCCATGCGCGGCGGTGTTTGCTGACAATGGCCCGGGCAATGCGCTTGGAATGCACCACGCCCCCATCGTCCGGTGTTGAACGCCATGGAACTGCGCGACAGCGTTATCGCTCTATTTTGTTTTTATTTCTTCCGTTCTATGACCCACTCGCAATGCGAGTCGCCACGGACCATGTTTTTGGTGAGTTTGAAAGTAAAATTCGGGTTTAGGCTTTCGATGGCTCCCTCGCCCCATCTTTGGTGCCCTACTCCACAAGTGTCAAAGTCGATGCCTTGTTCCTTCCACCTCTTGTGCCATGGACACTGAGTGGTCTTTCCCACACACCGGTCTTTGGTAGCTTCAACCACTTCAAATACAAATTCCGGCCCCATCGATGCTTGAGCCATGAGATGTGTAACCCCTTCAACATCCGATGGGGTCTCACTGGCCAATCCGAGGGAATCGGCAAATTGCTTCGCACCTTTTCCCGCTTCATACCAGAACGATCCGTTGAACTCCTCGAATTTCTTCTGTCCTGCAGCTTCCTTCAGGGCATTGGAAATTGCGATGAACGCGCCGGTCAATCCCTTGGTTGCCATTTCCCATCTTGTTTTCTCAGGAATCTTCTCTATTTTGTCAGCCATAGAAACTTCCTCCTTTTCCGCACACTCGTGCACTGCGCCCTTCCTTTTCACAGACAAGGCATATGATTCGGAATTAGTTCCTTGGCCCGCTTATGGCTGACAGTATACACCCACGCGGCTTCAATTGAACCTTCAGAAGGATTTCTTTTTTCCTGAGAAGCTGTCGGTGGCATGCGGGCTTGTGTGTGCGGGGAAGCGATCCTGCCGGCTGCTACTCCAGCGCTTTGACTCTTGCGATGTAGGCCCTGCTTTCGAATTTGCGCGAGGTGCTTTGGTAGGACATGTAGCGGATCTTCCCGTAGATGGGACGTTCCGGTCCCCACGCCCGGTCGTGTTTGCCGGCAATCGCCCAGGCAATGCCCGCATAGCCGTTCGGATCGCGCCCGTCGAGTTCGTAGCGGTCATTCAACCGGACCGCAATGGCGAACGCCTCTTCCGGGGAGCGTGTCCACTCAAGAATTTTCTTCGCCCAGTACATGCGCAGGTACCCGTGCATCCAGCCGGTTACCACCATCTGCTTTTGCGCCGCGTTCCACAACGGATCGTGCGTCTCCGCGTTTTCGAGCTGCCGTTCGGAATAGAGATATTCTCGTTCGTCGCGGGCGTGCTCCTTGAGCGTCCGAAGTGCCCAGGGCTCGGCGCACTTCAAGCTGTCGTAATGAGGATTGTAGCGGCAGAAATTGACGGCCAATTCTCGCCGGACAATCAGTTGTTCGAGGAATGCGTCACGGTCTTCGATGGGAGCGTAGGCTTCTTTCACGGCCAGGGCTACCGTATGCGGTCCCAGGTGCCCGAAATGGAGATAGGGTGAAAGTCCGCTGGTATAGTCCTGCTCCGGACAATTGCGCCCTTCGGCATAGCCCGCCAATCGCTCGCGCAGAAAACGTTTCAGCGTTGTCAGACCCGCAACTGTTCCACCCTGTACCGTTGCGACGGGCCCAACTGACCGGTCGATGGGAAGATTTCGCAGCAAGTCCACGTCGGGAGACAGTGATGCAATTCCTTTGATTGGCTTCCAGGGCACGCGAGGCTTCGAATGCCCAACCGGCACAAGAAATTCGTCGAGCAACGCATTAATTCTGGGCCGGATCGTTCGCGCGCCGTACTGTTCCTTAAGCAGCAGCTTGCTCGGAACGATCACGTCTGCATCCACGGTCCAGAAGGGCACGCGCAGCCCCTTGCTGATGCTTAGCCGCCACTGCTCGGGCTCTCGCGTGTGGTTCTCGTCGCCGATCACAAGACATGCGGAGACTTCTTCGCAGAACCTGACCAGGTCATTCTCCGGCCAGACGCGCACGACAAAACCAATGCCGCGGCGCTCCAGCCCGGCAGCCACCGCCCGAATTCCTTCAGCGAATAACGTGTAAGAGCGCAGGTTGGCGTTGGGATAATCGCGAACGATACTCACAAAAACCACCACCGGCTTCTTCAGGAGATTTGCAGTCCGGATGGCCGTTTCGATCGCCGGATTATCCAGCGCTCGTTGCGCCCGCTGCATCCAGTAAACCACCGCCCGGCCTTCCGTGTTCACCGGACCGCCGCGCCGTACGGTCACGCGTGCATCCTGGACGAGTTTTTCAAGAGGGTCCATGCATATCCTCGCAAGTCTTGCCAAGTTCCGCCTTCTTCACAATCTCCCGAAGCATGCCGCGAAAAATCCAGGCATGGGCGGGGTAGAGCAGATACCAGTAGGCTAGCCCGGCGAGCCCCGCTGGCTCAAAGATCGCGGTTTGCCGAACGACCGAACCATCAGCCGTGGGCTCTACTTCAAATTCCAGCCACGCGCGCCCGGGAACTTTCATTTCGGCCAGCAGGCGGAGCCGCCGGTCCGGTTCGTAAGCCTCCACCCGCCAGAAGTCCAGCGGGTCTCCAACCGCCGGATGTTCCGGGTGGCGCCGGCCTCGACGGAGCCCCACTCCACTGGCCAGCAGGTCGATGAACCCCCGAATTCGCCAGAGAAAGTTGGCAAAGTACCATCCATTTTGTCCGCCAATCCGGCGGATGGGAGCAAATGCTTCGGTCGGGTTCAATTTTGTTACCGCCGTCTGCTGATCGACAATCCGGCTGCCCAGGCGGGTGCCTGCCCAGGACTTGCGGGCTCCGGCGGAAGAGATGGCGTCCGACCATCGTGTTTCGGCAAGTTCATGTTCTTCGTTGGCTAGCGCGCGTGCCACGGCTTCCCGCACGCCGCGTGGCTTGATGTTGAATGTTTTTAGGGCGCGGTCATCACGGACCACCGTTGGGTTGCGAACTCCCTCAATCAGCTTACGACCCACGCGCGCGTATACCGGCGTCACCAGTCCCAGCCAAAGGCTGGAAAGCCAGGGCGTAAGAACAGGCACGGGCACCAGCCACCGCCGCAGCCCGCGTTCACGGGCATAGGTTTGCATCAGGTCGCCGTAGGAAACGACATCCGCGCCGCCGATTTCGAAAATCTCGTTACCCCGTTCCAGCGGGAGTTCGGCCGCTTGCACCAGATACTCGATGACATCCTCGATTGCGATCGGCTGCGTGGGAGTTGCAACCCACCGCGGGCAGGTCATGATGGGCAGGCGGTCCACCAGCGCTCGAACCATTTCAAACGACACGCTGCCCGAACCGATCACAACGGACGCGCGGAACTCGATGACGGGCACGCCGGATTGGCGCAGGATTTCGCCGACTTCCTGCCGGCTTCGCAGGTGCTCGGAAAGAACCTTGCTGGCATCGCCCAGCCCGCCCAGATAGATAATCCGCCCGATTTCTGCCTGGCGTGCCGCCTGCCCAAAGTTGGATGCCGCAGTCCGGTCCTGTTCTTCAAACGAACCGGTCGAACCCATGGAGTGGATCAGGTAGTAGGCGGCCTGGATACCGGACATGGCGGAAGCAAGGCTGCCCTCATCCAGTACGTCTCCTTGGACAACGTCGGTGCCTGCACCCACCCGCGCGCGAAGGAAATCCGGCCGGCGGGCCAGGCAGCGTACGGGATAGTTCCTTTCCTCAAGCGCTTTCAGCAGTCGCCCGCCAATGTAGCCCGTGGCGCCGGTCAGAAGAATCTGCCGTGGCTGCAGTGCTGTGACTCGCTGCGACATGGTGTGGAAACGAAAGGCTTCCCGCTTCTAAAACTTATGCGCCCGCGGCCTTTTGGTACTTGGCCATGTGCTCCTGCATTTCCTTATTGCCGGGGTCGAGCGCCAGGGCTTTCTTCTGGGTTGCGACGGCCTGCCGGTACTGGCCGTTTGCGTAGTACGCCTCCGCGAGCGTATCAATGAAGGTCGCTTCTTTCCAATGGCTCAATTCCACGGCCTTTTGCGCCAGTTTGAGTGCTTCGGCCGGCTTGCGGAATTTTGGATCGTCAGCGGTTGCCAGCAGCCAGGCCAGGTTGTTGCGCGCTTCGGCAAAGCCGGGTTCCAGGTGGATCGCCTGCTGGTAATGCTTGATGGCCTCGGCATACAGCCTTTGCTGGGCGCAGAGATCGGCCAGGGCTTCCTGAGCGTCAGGCGTTTGGGGGTTCCTGCCGACGATATCCTCCAGCAGTTTCCGAGCCTTGCCTGGCTGTCCATCCCGGTCATACGCGACTGCCAGTCCCAGTTGCGCCATGGGCGACCCGGGGCTCAGCCGCAGGGCCTCGTTGTATTCGCGGATGGCTTTTCCAACATGATTCTGGCTCAGGTAGACTGCTGCCAGTTCTTCATAAGGGCGTTCATCTTTCGGATATTCTCGCGCCGCCTGCTGGAACCGTTCGACCGCCCGGCCATCCTGCTGCTGTGACCAGTAGCGGCGCCCTTCGGCAATCAGGCGCGTGACGTTCTTTGCGGCTTGATAATGATCTGCCGTGGCAAACATGGCCAGGGCCACTATGGCGGCAGGCATGATGACTGCCTTGCGGGGAATCTTCGAGAGCGTCCACCAGTACGACCTGTAACTCTGGGGCGGGGGAATCAGCAGTCCCAGCAGGATGCCGCCCGCCAGTCCTCCCGTGTGTCCCCAGTTGTCAATCAGGTGCGGCATGCTCAGCCCGATCGCGAAGTTCAGAATGATCAGCAGCACCATGCCTTTGCCGAACACCAATCGCCATCGGCGCGGAACCACGTCGGGGTAGAAGTGTCCGGTTACCAGCATGGTGCCGGCCACGCCGAAGATTGCTCCCGAAGCGCCGGCCGCAATGTTGTGCGACATGGCCATCGAAAGCCACGAGCCGGTGATGCCCGAGCCAACATAGATCAGCGAAAAGCGCGCGTAACCGTAAATGCGTTCGAGAATGGGGCCCAGCAGGTAAAGCGCGTACATATTGACGGCCAGGTGAAACCAGCCGATGTGGAGAAACATCGGCATCACCAGCCGCCAGTATTCTCCGCGCTGAAGGTAAGGTTCGTAGGATGCGCCAAAATTCAGCAGAACCGTGGTGCTCTTGGAGCCGCCGGCCGCGTTCTCCAGCAGGAAAACGATAACGCACAGGGCGATGAGGGTCAGCGTTGCCACAGGCCAGTAGCGCCGCTGTTTGAGGAAAATCGGGTGAATGTCGCCCTGGCGGTGAGGCAGGATGAATTGTGGAAATTCAGGCATGTCTTCTTGTGCGGATCGCAACCGGCGCCCCGGCAAAAGCCCTATTGGCCGTCAACGACCTCGTAATAACTCTCGCCCGCGCAATTCCGGCAAAGGATGCGACCATCCACGACTCGCTCGCGGCCGTCGTTGACGCCTTCGCCGCACTTGCCGCAGGTGACGCGCGAAAGCGGACGCCCGGGCAAATCTTCAGGCCGAACCTTCACGCGAACCCGCTGCACCGTGAAAAGCTCGTCATCTTCCATCACCTTGTAGGCTTCAAGCTGCTGCCTGTACGGATCTCGGAGATTGCCGAACATGGCCCCGGCTTTTTGCCGCGCATCGTCGCGCGCCACAACGCGGACCGCCTGCCGGGTCTGGAGATCGACAAAAGTTGCTGCGACTTTTCCGTAGTCGAGATACTTGAGCGAGCGCTTCCCCAGCCGGCATCCTGTCACCAGGCTGACGGCGTCCGCCGCGCAGCGGTCGATTTCAACAAACGTGAGGAGCCGTTTGACATGCCTGACCGGATCGTCGATTCCCAGCCTGCCGAGCCCCAGCATCGCCATTCGCACTCCCAGCACCTGGCCCGGGCACATGTGGCCGTGGCTTTGGGCTGCCAGGGTGAGATATTCTTCAAGTGACTTCATGTCCCTGCAATAACTGAACCGCCCTTTGGGGATGTGGATGAATCTTTGGGCAAAGCACCTGCGCCTGCTACTTCAGGCGCTCGCGGCGCCCTCCGGCCGGCTGAAACAACTGAATTCTCCTTATGCACCCTCGAATTCTCCGGCGCCTCACCGCCGCTCTCCCCAGGAAATTATATCATTCCGGTGTCGCCAGCCATGTCATGCCTTCCCCATCGGCAGGGCGGAGCTACCCGCAGGCGTCGGCGCGTGTTACTATTCAACTTATGAGCACAATACCTGTTCCTCACAACGATCGATTTCGCAAGCAACGTCTGGTTATTGGCGCCGTCGCGGCCATTTGCCTGATTGCCGGCGCTTGTGCTTTTTCCGCCACCAATCCCTGGAACCAGAAACAAGTCATCCAGCCGGCGGCTTTGGCCGCGGAACTTCGTGGATCTGGTAACAAACCGCTCCTGCTGCAGGTGGGTTTCGAGATGCTTTACGCACAGGGCCACATTCCGGGCTCAGAATATTGTGGACCGGCGAGGAGCTCCGAGGGCATCGCAAGGCTGAAAAAGTGCGTGCAGGACGTTCCGCACACCCGGTCGATTGTTCTTTATTGTGGATGCTGCCCGTGGGAGGAGTGCCCGAACATTCGCCCCGCCTTTGAGGCGATGAAAACAATGGGCTTCTCAAATGTCAAGGTCCTCTATATTCCCCACAATTTTGGGCGCGACTGGGCCGCAAAGGGTTATCCTGTAAGTACGGGAGAATAGGCTGATACGCATAACCGGGAGGACACTTTCAGCATCTAAGAATTGAGGGGTAAGGCAGAGTTTTAAGTGCCTTAAAAGACTATGTGGAACAACGTCAAAACAACCGCTTTGCTGGCGCTTCTCACCGGTTTTCTTCTGGTCATCGGTCAATTGTGGGCTGGGGAAAACGGCATGCTCATTGCGCTGGTGATCGCTGCGGTCTTCAATTTCGGCAGCTATTTCTTTTCTGACAAGATCGCCCTTAAGACGTCCGGCGCCGTGCCGATCTCGCGCGAGCAGGGACCGCGCATTTACGAGATCGTCGAGCGGCTGGCCAAGAAGGCGAATGTTCCGGTGCCCAAGATTTACATGATTCCCACTGATTCGCCCAACGCCTTTGCCACGGGCCGCAATCCCAACCACGCCTCCGTTGCCGTCACGCGCGGCATTCTCGACATCTGCGACGACGAAGAGATTGAGGGCGTTCTCGCCCATGAGCTTGGGCATGTGAGGAACCGTGACATCCTGACCAGCGCCATCGTTGCCACGCTTGCCGGTGCCATCACCTTCATCGGACGGATGGTTTTCTGGGGAGAGATGTTCGGCTTTGGCGGCGGCGGGGGTGACCGCGAAGGCGGCGCGCTCTCGGCTCTGGCCATGATGATTCTGGCGCCACTTGCCGCCATCCTGATTCAGCTTGCGATTTCGCGCTCGCGCGAATACCAGGCGGACGCCACCGGAGCGAAAATCACCGGCAATCCCCAGGGACTTGCCCGGGCGCTCAAGAAGATTGATGAGTGGTCCAAGCGCGTGCCCATGCGGGTTTCGCCCACCACTGCTCACTTGTATATCTGCGCGCCTCTGACCGGCCGTGAAATGTTTTCCAATCTCTTCTCCACGCATCCGCCCATCAAGAAGCGCATCGAGCGCCTCATCGGCCAGGGCTACTACTGACTCGAACGG
>JBJKQK010000253.1:0-4934 GCA_046705285.1 Terriglobia bacterium | reverse complement strand
CCTGGTCGAATTTTGTCCAGTCGA
This sequence comes from Terriglobia bacterium, assembly GCA_046705285.1. Classification (GTDB taxonomy): domain Bacteria; phylum Acidobacteriota; class Terriglobia; order UBA7540; family UBA7540; genus SCRD01. The sequence goes on along the minus strand of JBJKQK010000253.1, from coordinate 4,910 downwards.
ACTTGCCTTCTTCCGGTTCCAGACTCGCCCAGTCCCAGTCAACCAGCACCCAGTTGAAAAGCGGAGCGTTATTTCCGAACCCTGTGGTATCTTCTGCAACGGTGAAGGATTTTTCCGTGTACCCAAATTGGCGTCGCCCCACCCAGATACCCCAGCCCATGTAAGGGTTTGGCAACGGCCCGTTTATGCGAGTTGGTGTAACTGTAACAGTTATGCTCTTGTTCATGGCAGCACGCATTGCTGCCGTCGGGATCAGAAGTGCAAATAAAGTAACGAAAACGGCAACCCACCAACTCTTAAATCCACGCCTGCTAAACAAACTGGCCACCTTAACCTCCTAGATTCAGTTGAATCCACCCGCGATATCCGGCAGGGTCAATCCTTTCGACAATGCACTCCTTCCTCAAGGCAGCCGTTGGTTTGTTCGGATACGACCCACCTAAAGCAAATGAGCCAGAGCCAAAAGGCACTCTTCGCTTACCCCAAACGCTCATTGCGCTGTCCTAACTGGTTCAACCCATGAGAAATGCGTGATGAGACAGCACGAATTCGACTTTATCGATAATCCCGGAGCCCAATGAAACATCGTTACAAGAATGAGATAATACCTATCATACCAGTCATATTTATGTCAAGATTAAATCCGCAGGGCTTTCGTGCCCTGAAAATCTCGGTCAGGCAGCGACGCTGGATTCGAGCGTAACCCTATGACCTAGAGCTTCGAGGGCCGTCAAATTGTGTACTCCTTGGATGACCTCGAATTGTTGTTAGGCTTTACGCCTGCAGAAGATTGGGCAGGCCCCGATACCGCACTTGTTGAGGAGGAGAATTGAATGTGGTGCCTTCCCGATTTGAAACGGCTGAATTAAGGACCACGAGTTCATTGTGACGAGTTGGGGCAGTTTCGTATACTACATCGATGAAGATGGCCCCAACCAGGTGCTGCTGGATACGAGCGAGAAGCACATCGCGGCCGGGATCAGCCTCTACGATCCGAAAAGCAGGACGACGTAAATGACGACCGAGTAGCACAACACCATCGTTCCGTTTCGGGTGGAGTGACGCGGTGAGCGGGCGACGACTATAATTCAAATGGGAATTGCAGACGACGCCTCGAGCGGGAGCGTCGCTTGGATGGAGGAGACATGATCAAACTCAGGGTCAATGGAGTTGAACGATCTTACGACGGCGACCCAGAGATGCCGCTGCTTTGGTATTTGCGCGACGTTCTCGGTCTGAAAGGTACCAAATTCGGCTGTGGCATTGCGCTTTGCGGCGCCTGCACGGTGCATCTGAACGGCGAAGCGGTCCGTTCCTGCATTACGACGATGCAATCGGCCGCGGGCTCTTCGGTATTGACGATCGAAGGCCTCGGAGCGCAGGGACTTCATCCTCTGCAGGAGGCCTGGATCCAGGCCAACGTGCCGCAGTGCGGGTATTGCCAGGCAGGGCAGATCATGCAGGCTGCGGCGCTGCTCAAGTCCAAACCGCACCCCACTGATGCGGAAATTGACGAAGCAATGGGAGGCAACATCTGCCGCTGCGGGACGTACCAGCGCATCCGTGCCGCCATCCATGCGGCCGCCAAGGAGGTCGCATGAGCACCATCCAGAAACTTAATCGTCGCGAATTCGTGAAAGGAATATTCTCCGGCAGCGCCTTCGTCCTGTGTGCGCAGGTTGCCCCACTCAGGTTGTTTGCGGCCTCTCCTGAGGCGACCGCCGATACGGTGGCGGGCACGACCTTTCACCCGAGTATCTGGCTGGGCATCGAGCCCGACGGTTCGGTGATCATTGTGGCCTCACGCTCCGAAATGGGCACCGGCATCACCACGGACCTGCCCCGCGTCGTGGCCGACGAGTTGGATGCCGACTGGCGCCGCATCAAGATCCTCCAGGCCCCAGGCGACCCCCGATACGGAGACCAGGATACCGACGGATCGCATTCCGTACGGTCGTTTTTCGACACGATGCGCGTGGCAGGAGCAACGGCACGTCAGATGCTATTGAACGCGGCAGCGACCCGGTGGGGAGTGCCTGTGGCGGATTGCGCGACGGAGCTGCACACGGTGGTGTATCGACCTGCTGATTCGAGCAGTCACGGCGCTAGCCATCGTCTTGGTTACGGAGAATTGGCCGCAGCGGCTGCAAAACTTCCGATCCCTCCGCGTGCGGATTTGCACTTCAAGCCCCGAAGTGCCTGGATGTATATCGGCAAGGAAGGTCCCTTTTACAACCTGCAGGAAATCGTTACCGGCAAGCCGCTTTACGGCATCGACACGGAAGCGCCTGGTATGCTTTTCGCCTCCGTCGAACATCCTCCGGTGCTGGGAGGCAAGGTCGTCTCCTACGACGATCGGGAGGCCCTAGGGGTCGCGGGCGCGAAACAAACGATGAAGATCGATACTTACCGAGGCTCTGGGCCCGGCTTTCAGCCGCTCGGAGGGATTGCTGTAATCGGGGAGAATACCTGGGCCACGTTCCAGGCCCGGAAGAAACTGAAAATCCGCTGGGACAACGGGCCAAACGCAAGTTACAACTCTGCCTCCTACAAACAGAAGTTACTGGCTACTGCCCGCCAACCGGGCAAGACAGTGCGAGTTGTCGGCGACGTCGATGCCGAATTCGCCAAGGGCGGCCACATCGTCGAAGCCGAATACTATGCGCCGCACTTAGCCCATGCCCCCATGGAACCGCCCGCCGCTTTGGCCGATTTCCGTGGCGGCAAGGTTACAGTATGGGCCCCAACGCAGGACCCGCAGGGATTGCAGCGTGCTGTCGCCCAGGCACTGAAAGTCAGTCAGAAAGAGGTCACCTGCCATGTCACGCTTCTCGGCGGTGCCTTTGGGCGGAAGTCTTTCCCTGATTTTGCCGTCGAAGCAGCGATCCTCTCAAAACGTACAGGACGGCCGGTGAAAGTCTGCTGGAGCCGCGAGGATGACGTCCAGTTCGATTGCTACCATTCGGTCGCTGCGATGTACATGAAGGCTTCACTCGACTCGCAGGGCAGGCCGAAGGCTTGGCTGCAGCGTTCGGTTTTTCCGCCCATCGGCTCGACCTTCAATTCGCAAACGGTGTATGGAAGCGGCGGCGAACTGGCCATGGGCTGGAGCACCATTCCGTTTGACATTCCCAACCTCCGTGTCGAGAACGGCCCGGCGACCGGGCATGTGCGCATCGGTTGGTTGCGCTCGGTAGCGAATATCTACCACACCTTCGCCGTTCAATCGTTCGCTGCGGAACTGGCCCACGCCGCCAGTCGCGATCCGTTGGAATACCTCCTGGCCCTCATTGGGCCGTCGCGCAGGATTGATTTCAAGGGCGCCCCGCCAGCTCCGGCCGGATACGAATTCGATGCCGGGCGGTTGCGCCGCGTGACGGAAATAGCCGCGGAAAAGGCGGGATGGGGCAAGCACAGACAGCGCGCTGGCGCGGGGATGGGCATTGCCGCGCATTGGAGCTTTCTCACTTATGTGGCATCGGTAGTTCAGGTCGAGGTGGATGCGAGCGGCAAACTCATGATACCCCGCGTCGATACGGCCGTCGACGCTGGAACGATCATCAGCCCCCGATCCACCCGGGCGCAGTTCGAGGGAGCCGCGGTCTTCGGCGCGAGCCTGGCGCTCTATGGCGAGATTACGGCCACGGGCGGCACAATTGACCAATCGAATTTCCAGAACTATCCCGTGGCGCGCATCAATGAAGGTCCGCGGGAAACCTACGTTCACCTGGTCGACAGCACCGCTCCACCGGCGGGGGTCGGCGAGCCGGGTGTTCCTCCCTTTGCTCCGGCGCTCTGCAATGCGATCTTTGCAGCCACCGGCAAGCGCGTGCGCGAACTGCCTCTGTCAAAAACGAATCTGGCCGGCTAGATCGGATTTCCCGGCAACTTTCCAGGATGGCCCGTCCGAGATCCACTGCTATCCTGATGACAGTCTCTGTTATTACAATTCCACGCTTGACGGGCCGTGCAGTGGAGATCGCATCTGTAAGGTTGTCGGATCCGTCAAGTGGAAGTTGTTTGCCAGCCCTGGGAGATAAATTGCCTTGAAACGATGGCCAGGTTCCACCACACATCTATTCGATCCTGCTGGGGGCCATGATGGCTTTTTCTGTCTCCCTCACCTCGTGCTGACGGAGGGCCGGTCGCTCAATCATACAATCGGTCATGGTTAGACCAGCGCTACTTCCCTGAGCATCCCCCCATGCGAAGCTCGCCGCGATCCGTCGGGGCCTCGCCGACAAAACTCTTCATAATCGGTCCCGTCACGCAGCATGATGTAGAGGCGGATAGCCGGCTTACGGGCCACCGCCACCTTGGCGATGGGAGCGCCCTTGCGGAAGACCAGCCGCCAAGAGGCAAGTTCGAAACGAGGATCGGTGCGGCTGGCGGTTTGAGCGGCCTCGGCCAGCCCACTCTCAGGCCCCCTCGGATGACCCCATGAAGCGATAGGCCTCGAATCTCCGATAGAACCACGGTTGGCTACCCCCAACCGGTTCGGCTTGTTGCGCCTCGGTTGCCGCTGGCGTTGTCCCGATGGCACGATGAAACTCCGGCTCTCCCCAATTCGCTCGACTTGCTCCCTGCCGGTTACGCGGAACCCCGCAGAGAGAACCGTGTTCCGGCTGCTCATCAAGACCGTGCCAAGGCTGGTTGCCGACACTAGTTCCGCCACCCAGCCTGCGCATAAAAATGTCCCTTGACATCCCTTTTCATGGAACGGACATGGGCGCACTGTCGGTGGCTACCAGCTTCCGGTGGTGTGAATAGTTAATTCCCTTCAGGACGCTTGGGCTTATAATGGACGAATCGCGGCGCGTGGGGCGCACAGGAGGGTGTGCTATGAGCGTTTCACGCAGACGATTTTTCCAACTGGCCGGAACCGGCTTTCTGCTTCAGTCACAATTGCC
>JBJKQK010000252.1:0-35732 GCA_046705285.1 Terriglobia bacterium | reverse complement strand
CTTCAAAGGTGCGCTCAAAGAACCAGTCCTTTTCGGCCACCCACTGGACCTTGCCGTTGTTCTCGCCGTAGAACGGATCGGGAATCTTCTTGGCCGCCAGCAGATTGGTGTAAGTGCTGCCCGGAATCAGGGCCGGAGTGGTTTCAGACTTGCCATCTTCCTTCAGCATCCACATGTCGCCGCCTAAATCGAGCGACAGCAGACCGGCTGTCTCAGGTGACGTCTGGGCGACTCCGGCTTTGTCGAGCGCCAGCCCGACCCCCAGTCCTGCTGTGGCCTGAAGCATCTCCCGCCGCGTCAGGCGGGGTGTGATTGCTGGGAAAGCTATTCTGCGCATGGGTAGGCTCCTTCTTGTGGCAGGGTTCACTATTGTGCTTCCGAGTACAGTTGATGTCAAGGCTGTAACCCCGGACATCGTAGCCTCGGCCCGCTCTGCTAATGGATGCGAGTGATGCGGATGGACTTAATTGCCCACGGCTTCATCGCAAACCGAATTGTGCTGCCCTGCCCGACCGTTCCAATCGTGTCCTCCAACAGGTTGGTTTCGACAGCTCGCACCGGAAAAGGGAATTGAACGGAGACTTCTCCCGGGCGGCCTTCGCACTCGAAGAACCTCAGGATGGGATCGGTGTTGTAGAAGCCCTCCATCTGTTTCATCGCATAAAGAATCACATGGTCGCTTTCGGTCCTGATAAAGGAATGGGAATCCGGCAGCCCGCCACCTTTCCCCGCCCACAGTTCCTGGGGACTGCGGTGAGCGGGTTCCTGGAGTGCCAGCAGCGGCTGATTGAAATCCAGCGCCTGGAACTCCACTTTGCCCTTTCTCCATCCGCCCTCGTGAGGGTAGATCGAATAGCCAAAACTGTGGTGGCCCTCATCGGCGCGCGGGTCCGGACCCCAGGGTCCGCGAATCACCGAGAGGCGGATCACGTCATTCTCGGCGTCAAATCCCTGGCGTCCATTATTCAGGATTGCAACCCCGTAATTGCTGTCGGAAACGTCCACCCACTTCCCCATCACCATTTCTTTTCCGGTCTGGTCCCGCTCGATCACGCCGTACGGGATTTCGGCGGCTACCTTAGAGGAAGAGACATTCACGGGGAATCCTGCCTTCAGGAACGTGCTCCGTTCATACCAGTCCATTGACATTCGAACGTCGATTCGGGGAACACCGGGCATCAGGCTGACGTCCTGCACGAAGTTCGAGTCCCGGAAGGCATGGATAACGCGAACCGTCGCCCGCGCCGGACCCGTTTCGATGATTTCGACCTTGGCTTGGTTCAGATCCCACTTCTTTCCTGTCAGTCCGATATTCCAGGCAGGACCGGCGTACTCACTGGCGGTCTTTCTCGCCTGCTCTGCGGTATCTTCCAGCGCCACCAGAAAGTTTCCCGGTGCCTTGAACACCTCGCGTTTATTCTGCTTGTCGTAAAGCCGAACGATGTTTCCCGTATGGGGGTCGAACTCAACTCTGAAAAACTCGTTTTCAATAAAAGGACGAGGTTTGGTCCCTGTTCGCAAGGTGGTCGGCATGATGGGCTGGCTGGAGCCGGCGGCCTCGATGCGGTAGAGTTTCAGTCCCATCTGGGGGACGCTCTCTGCAACGAATGCAATGGTTGCCTGTTCGCGATCGCCTTTGCTCGTTGGCCCGCTGAGAATCTGGACGGGCAGAGCCTCCTTGCCGTTCACGGCAACCATGTGGTCCGGGAGCGAAGGTCCTGCGATCCTCGCCTTGACCAAGTCTGTGCGGTCCCAGGACTGAGGATTATAAACGACCACCGGAACGCCTTTCCCAAGTGTGTCAAGTTGCAGGCCGAGACACTCCAGCGAGAATTTCAGGGCGCGATGTCCGCGTTTGAACACTTCGTTGTACTGCTCGGCGGCATCCTGGTAAATGGGGCCGATACCGGAGCCTGGGAGCAAATCGTGGGTCTGGTTGAGCAATACCAGCTTCCAAGCCTCCTTGATGTCCCGCGAAGGGTAGTAGTCCCGGTAATGATTCAGGACCGCCAGTTCCGACATCTTTTCGGCGGTGAACAACAGTTGCTCGGCCTCGCGGTTATGGCGCTTCATGTCAACCTGGGTTGTGTAACAACCTTCAAAAACCGGATTCTGCTCACCGGCAATGACGGGGAAGTTTTTCTTTTCGGCCATCAGCAGATTGAAGTAATTGGCCACGCTATCCGTTTTAACATTCACGTCGGTCGGTGAACTGTTGAGTGTGGCGATGGCATCCAGGTCACTGGCGTTGGGACCACCGCCGTGATCTCCTTCGCCAAAGAGCATCAGGACGTCATGTACGCCCATTCTTTCTCCGGTTTGAACCACGGGAACGGTGATGCGGTCGTGATTCACCGGTCCACCGTAACCATGCGGCGGGTTGTAGGCCAGCACCTCGCTGCCATCCAGGCCCTTCCACCAGAAAATGGGCGGCCGCCTGGGATCGTGCGGACGTCCGAAGATGTACCACTTGATCCCGGCCTTGGCGGCGATTTGCGGCATTGAAAAAGGATGGCCAAAGACATCCGGTTGCCAGGCCACGTGGACGTAGCGGCCAAACTTCTCCTTAGTGTATTTTTGGCCGTAGAGAAACTGCCGAACCAGCGATTCGCCGTCGGGCATATTCTCATCCATCTGGGTCCACGTAGAACTCACCGGAATCCAATTATGGGTTTTCACCCTGTACTGGATTTGTTTGAAAATGTCGGGGAAGTAGTGCTCCATCTGCTGGTAGACGACGGCCTGGTCCTGTGCGTAGGTCAGGTTGGGATAACGGTCCATCAGATTGAGCTGCTTCTGGAAGGTGTTGTACATCACGTCGTAGGTGGATTCTTCCCATCGCCATAGCCAGGCCATGTCGATGTGAGCGTATCCGACAATGTGGGCAGTGTATTGTTTGGGATTCGGTTGGGCAGGAGCTTGAGCTTGTATGGCAGTTGCAGTCCCCCACAGGAGGACCAGAGCAACAATGAGCCATTTCCTCATGTGACACCTCTTTTTTTGGGCCTAAAGCGGATTGCAAATTAGCGTGACATCGTTTTGGGCAGGGGCACGGTCCTCAGGGCTGAAATGTGTCCGTGGGGACACCGGCGCTGCGGCCGGCCGTGACATTTGATCTGCAATCCTCCTTAATTGGTATCCGTATGCTACTGCGGCCTTCAGCAGGGAGCAAGGTTTTTTAAGGCACGATCAACCGGGCCTTGCGCACTCAGCGGCGAGAAAAGATGAACACCGTCATGGAGCGTGGCGGAAACGTGTAATGAATCAGCCCTTCCGGCACATTGACCTGACTGTTCACCGGATGAACGCGGTCGGGATGAAATTCGTCGTTTTCAGTGAGAATAGAGTCGCTGGTCAGAGTTTTCACCTCAGCTGTAGACGCGGCCGGGAACCCGTGAAGCTGAAGCCGCGCTGGAATCGCGTGCTGCCAGTTACGGTTGACCACAAACAGGGTGAGGTCATGGTTCCTGGAATCGGTGGTGGCCAGAACGTCCAGCCACGGAACGTCGGGAATGTTGGGAATGCGCCGGACCCCGTCCTCCACGTTGTACTCGCGGACGGTGGTTGTTGTGGCAACTGGCGTATCGCCGGCATAGTGCGAATAGAGCCAGAAGGCCCAATACTGCGGCGTTACGTAAACCTGGCCCAGTTTTTTATGGATGCCGCCGAATTCGATGAGTCCCGTCATGTCTGAAATAGGCACGAAATTGGCGTGCTCAATCAGCATATTCATCCACCCTGCGGTAACAATGGCTCCGCCGAGATTGGTATAACTTGGAACGAGCGCACCCGTGGGACCCTTGAAAAGCCATTCCGTATAAGCCAGTTTTACACGCCCGCGCGTCGCCGGGTTCGAGTCGATCTGGGCCTTCACGTTGGCCAACGCCCGCCCAACACCCACGGGCACAGCCAAGTCAGCCCGCCAGACAAAATTCCGTCCTGCCGTTTGGTTGATTACGCTGTCCATCCCCACCACGAAATGCGTGGTCATATAGTGCAATATACCAGCGTCATCCTGGATGAGCGGCGCGTTCCAGTTGTGAAAGAAATCGATGTCGCCGCCCGTCGCCAGGACCTTTGAGCCGGGTTCGAGCAGGCTCCGAATCGCGTTATAGAACTCCCGGTAGCGCGCGGCATTTCCGTCCGGCGTCTGCCAGCCGTTATCGTCGCGGTTCCACAACTCGTTGCCCATTTCCCAGACGGGCACGTCGTACGGTGCGGGATGGCCGTTGCGGGCGCGTAATGTTCCTTCGGGCGAATCCTCTGGCCCCACACAGTATTGAACCCAGTTCCTGGCCTCTTCCGCGGTTCCACTTCCAAGGTTCAGGGCGATCTGGGGCTTTGCGCCGATCAGGCGGCAGAACTTCATCAGGTCGTCCGTGCCGAACAGGTTGTAATCCGGAATGCCCCACGCCTGGTTCAGCATTGTGCGGCGCTTATCCACGGGACCGATTCCGTTTTCCCAGTGGTAGGCACTCGTAAAGTTGCCGCCGTATCGAAGAAGCGGACTGTCCAGAGCTTTCGCGGCGCGAAGTACAGCCGGATCAAATCCGTCGATAGCGTCGGCCGGATAGAGCAGAATTTCGTCAACCGAAAGACGGTGATCTCCGTCGATAGCCACGGCAAAGTCCACAGGTTCAAACGGGGCGACGGCGCCTTTGGGGAGTGAGAGATGAAAGTGGAGTTTGTGCCAGCCGGGAGCGCCTGGCGCCTGGAGTTTGTCGGAAGCGAGAACGGTTCCCGGCTCGTCGTGGCGACGGAAGCTTACGGAAAGCTCCTGCGAGCCCTCGTGTGACCGGACAAACAGGATGCCGTCGTAATCCAGTTCTCGCTGGACCGGGAGGTAGACGCTCTGACGAATGCCGACCTCCCGGCCAGCCATGCCCATCAGATAGAGATAGCGGCTGGAGTTGGCCGCGTCTCCCCACCGGGGCTCGTAGCGGCGCCCTTCCTTCACCCAGAGCGGCAGCCAGGGAAGCGGAAGACCGATCCTTGTGGAGTACTGGAAATCTTTGCCCGGAAAGCGTTGTGCAAGCGTTTCAAGGCTTGCGTCGTAGTTTTCCAGGCTGGGATTGTCCAGCAATTCCGCCGAAACGCCGCCAAAGATCGAGTGGCGGATGTTCTCAATGAATGTTCCGTAGATGGTGCGAGGCACACGAAAAGATGCGGGCCTGGAGGCGTCAACTTCGACCTGCGCCATGGGCGAGTCCGTCCTGACATAGGTCGAGACGCTTTGGGCATTCAAAGTGACCGTGAGAAGACTGAGAAGGAAAAATAAACCAAGACAACGCGCCATGAAGACCCTGTTCCTTTCTGCTACGGCAAAAGTGGAACTGTATCTTGATTTAGACGCTGGCGGTGTTTTCGGTCGCCCAGGCCCCGCCACAATCAAATCGAGTCACCAGCCACTTGCGGGATTTTCGCTGTAGGCAACGAGGGGGAATCGGTGCCGGCTGGGGCTACATCGAGACCGAATTTCTCGGTTTTGATTCCGGCTCGTTTTTTGGGCTATCCTTTGTTTTCAACGACATCGGTAGGTTCGTTCTTAGGTTCGTTTCGGTTCGTTTTTTATGCACTCTAGTGTTTTCAACAACTTCGGTAGCTTCGTTTTCGGTTCGTTTTGCCGTTTTTTCGGTTCGTTTTTCTGGCAAATCCTTTGTTTTCAATCAATTCCCCGGTTCGTTTTTCAAAATAACATCTTTTTTGTCCCATTTGTCTCAAAGCTCCGCGCTACCGAGTCGAAGTAAGACTACTATGCTAGGCCACCATTTGTCAAGAAAAATCGCCCGACAGTGCAGGGTCAGGCTCAGGCCGGATCTCATCCCCGGCCCCCCTGTTTTTCCTGTCCCCCAGCGCACGTGGCCCCCGCTGCCTCTCTGGAGCCTGGGAAATCCCGTCGCAGCCAGCGCGCCCTTTTCGGGAACCTCATCCAGGCGCGATGCCTTCAACCTGTGTGTAGCCGTTCCGCAGCAGCCAGCGACAGCAGGCCGGAGCCTGCAAGCAGATTGATTCGCATCGCACCTCTTGGATGAAGCATGGTGCCCTGGCGCTTGCCCTTTAGCGCAGCCGGCCCGGATTGGCAACCGTGGGAGTGTATCACGGCGCTGAGGGGGATCACAGGCTTTCCGGTTCTTTCCTTTACGACGGGGACCTTGACCGAAGACGACCGGTTCAATTAAAAAATGAGACAGGGCTGCTTGCGGGGATGTCCGAAGACTGGAAGGCCATGATCAGAATGTATGAACCGTGGCCATCTTTTAGTGGAGGGTAAATAAGAGGTGAACGAAAAGGTTGGTGGTTCTGAGGGAATGGAACATGCGAGCGCGCCGGCCGCGCGGAACCGCGAGCCGGACGCCGTCTACCAGGAGGGAAAAATTGTCGCGCACGTTGTCGAGCCTGAGGTGGATCTGGAAGCCAAAGAAATTCGTTTTGACGAGATCCTTGATAGCGACCATCTTGTACTCGCCGAAGAATGTGAATTCCAGAAATATCGAATGATGATTCAGAAAGTTGCGTTCGCGACGAAGCTGGACAGGCGGCCTGGCCACCGGGGAAGAACGCTGGCGGGATGCACTGCCGAAATTCTGGGTTATATCGACCAGTAGCCCGGATGTGCATTGACGCGTAGGTTGTGAAGGCTGGACAGACACCTCACGAAGTTTGTCTTCGGGCCCGCCTGCTGGGTTCGGGGACACTCGGCAGCGGAGGGCGATCTGGTGGGACTGGCACGGAAAGGGTCGGCCGGTATCACCTCTTTCATAGCGGCAATCCGTGGCCAGGTGGGCCTAGTTGATGAGCATTTCTCTCGAACCGCGGGGCGCATTTGGAGGTGCGGAATCCATGCTTCCTCGCACCCTGGCAGCCTGGCGTCCAATGTTTTCCCATGTTTTTTCAGGAAGTGAAAGAAACACGCGGACGACATCGGGATCGAATTGCTTTCCCGACTCGCGGATCATCTCTTCCCGCGCTGTCTCAAATGGCAAAGCCTGACGATAGGGTCGGTCGGAGGTCATGGCGTCGAGCGTGTCCGCGACGGCGAAAATCCTCGCACCCAATGGAATTTCCTCTCCCATGAGTCCCTGTGGATAGCCTGCTCCATCGTAGCGTTCCTGGTGAGCCAGAACGATTTCCGCTGCCGCCGAGAGGAAGGGGATACGACTGAGGAGTTCGTAGCCGATCCGAACATGGGTTTGCATGACCGACATCTCCGGTGGGGAGAGTTTCCCTTGCTTCAGCAGGATGGGGTCCGGGATGCCGATCTTTCCGATGTCGTGCAGATAGGCACCGCGGGCAATTGTCTTGAGCTGCTCCTGGGTGCAACCCATTGCACGAGCAATTTCTAGGCAGTAGAGACTGACGCGCCGGGAGTGCCCGGCCGTTTCCGTATCACGGAGATCAAGTGCAGCCCCGAGTGCCTCCAGCGTATCGTCATAGGCGCGCTCAATGCGCTTCACAGCGGTTTGCAGTTGATGAGTGCGCTGTTCGACCATCTCTTCCAATTGGCGGCGGTAAGCCTCCAGCTCGGCTTCCATGAGCTTTTTCTGAATGGCTCGGCGCACGGACTCAACTGCCACCTCCAATTGAAACGGCTTTACCAGATAGTCGTCGGACCCGTGTTTCATCGCTTCCACGGCCACCCGGAGGTCATCTTCACCCGTAGCCATGACAAAGGCGATGTGGGGATGCCGCTTCTGGATTTCGGCCAGGAATGCAAGTCCTGTCATGCCTGGCATGTTAATGTCCGAAACGATTGCATCAAAGTGCTCCTGCTCCAGCCAGCGAAGCGCTTCAGTTCCACTCAAGCACCCACGCCAATCAAATCCGCATCTGCCGAGTTCCTCACCCAAGAGCTGCCAGACTGCTTGCTCGTCATCGACCAGCAGGACTCGCGGTTTCTCTTCAACAACATTCATCGAATTCTCCGATATTGCCGGGCCTGCCAGCCCCTGTCTCTGGGAAGACGGCGGCCACGTGCCTCTGGTGGACATTCAGGGTCTGGTCCAGAGCCTGGCATATTGCCAGCACTACCTCTTGGTTTCGACACGCCTAACCGGACGTGCGCCAAGCACAATGCCAGCCGGCTTTCCCGGCAGAAAATCGCATCAGATCGCGCAAAACGAAAAATGCGCGCTCTTGGGTCACGGAACACCCGCGACAGCTTTGCACTCTCACTGTTCTTCTATCGGTGGCTCCACGCCGGAGCGTTAGGGATAGGTCGACAGATCATTTCCAGCCGGGTCTTAGCCTGGAGCATGCTGCAAGGGATGCGCGGTACGATGCAATGTCCCGGGTAGGCTCGTAAGTCATTGATAGTATTATGCGCAGTTTAAAATTTCGGGTCTTCTGGCCGCCGGGTAGGACAGGGAGTGGTGGTCGAAAGAGCTTGCGTTCCGTCAGCGTGTCAGCGGAGATCGAACTCCCGAGCAAGAGGAAACGCATCCACGCGCGTTGCACTTGGGTTGACGCCGGGTGGTGCCCCGGGATATGTTCTGGACTTGGCTCTTACTCATTCAGACTTTAGACCTTGGCGCATCCGGTCAATGGAGGATTTCCCTGATGAAACTGCACCATGTGATTGAAGCTCAGCAGTTCGACCTTCCGACGATAAACCATCTGTTCGACTTGGCCGGGCAAATGGAAAAGGTTGTGGCGCAGGGTGGCACGGACGAGTATCGTACCCGGCTCATGGCCACGCTCTTTTACGAGCCGTCCACCCGCACTCGCTTTTCTTTTGAAGCGGCTATGCACCGTTTGGGCGGACGGGTTATTTCAACCGAAAACGCCGCCGAATTCTCTTCAGTGGCGAAAGGCGAGACCCTTGAGGACACGATTCGGATCATGAACGGCTACGTAGATGTGATTGTTCTGCGCCATACGGAAGTTGGCGCGGCGAAGCGAGCCTCAGTGATTTCACGGGTGCCTATTATCAATGCCGGCGACGGCGCGGGCCAGCACCCGACCCAGGCTCTGCTGGACCTTTATACAATTCACAAAGAGATTGGCTCCATAGACGGGCTGAAGATCGCCATGGTGGGAGACTTGGCGCAGGGACGCACTGTCCGCTCGCTGGCCTACCTCTTGAGCAAGTTCAACGACATCAAAATGTATTTTGTCGCGCCGCCTCCGTTGAAGATGAAGCAGGACATTCTGGAACATCTACAGGAACATGGAACCTGGTTCACCGAGGAAACCAAACTTGACCGCGTACTTCCAGAGGTTGACGTCGTCTACCAGACACGCGTTCAGAAGGAGCGCTTCGGCGACCGGATCGCCGACTATGAGAGTTGTCGAGGCGTTTACGTCATCAATGAGAGTTCACTAAAATTGATGAGATCCCACGCAATCATCATGCACCCCCTCCCCCGCCTTGGGGAAATCGCCATGGACGTTGATCAGGACAGCCGGGCAGCCTACTTTCGCCAGGCCCAGAACGGCCTTTTCGTTCGCATGGCTCTGTTGACCGTTCTCCTCTCATAAAGGAGTCAGCGACCCTTCTCCCTTGACTGGAACTCAGGTACTAGCACTCTGGTACTCTTGTCCGATGTGGTTATTATCACGTACCCTTGGTGTTGTCAGGCCGAGCTTTGGAGATACGATTGTGACTACGGAGGCAAGGTGCCATGGGAATTGGCGAACGGATTAAGGAGTTGAGAGAGCAGAAACACCTGTCGCAAGGTGACATCGAAGAGAGGACCGGATTGCTGCGGTGCTACATATCGCGGGTCGAGAATGGCCACACCGTCCCGTCTTTGGAGACGCTGGAGAGGTTTGCGGGCGCTCTGGACGTTCCTCTTTACAGGCTTTTCTATTATGACGAAGGGGCACCCGGCGAGTGCGATTATCTGGCGTCTGATATGACTCTTGAACGTCTTGCCCAGGAAGGCGGGGCTGCCGGGGCTGAAGCCCGGTTCCTGCTGAAATTGAGAAGCCTCCAATCGCGGCTCTCTCCAACGGACCGCGATGTCTTGCTGACTCTTGCCAAGAAGCTGGCTGAGCGTCCGATGCCAGCAGTAAGGTAATCCTGGGAAACCACCGCTCGGGCAACCACGGCTAGGCGCCGCTCAAACCGAAGCAGCCTTTCAGTTTCTTCCGCATGTCATCATCTGGTCCTCATCCTTTCCTGGTGATTTTTGCTACCCGGGCACCCCTAAAAACCTCATATGAGCTGTCATCCGGGAATCTCCTGTTTCCCGGTGGCGTTGCCTGCCGGGGCGCAAGACTGTCCCTCGCCAATTGATTTTGTCACAACCCTACCTCGTAAAATCTCATCCAAATGCCGTAAGATAAGAAAAGCGGAAGGCAAATTAGGGTTGTGGGGGAGATTAGACGGACTACCGTGTTCAAATTAATGTTTCGACAACTCACGCACCATCCCGTCAGGATGTTCCTGTCGATGCTGATGATCGGTGTGGCCCTGCTGCTGGGACTGGTTATTAAGGGGCTGGCAACCGGGCTTATGACCCAGAAGATCCGCAGAACTGAAGGGATCGGAGCGGACCTGATGATTCAGCCGCCGCATTCCTCATACATTCTGGGCCTGGGCGAAAACGTGATGCCGGATTCTCTGGCGCAGAAGATCATGGAGGTGAAGGGCGTTGAGGCCACGAGCCCGATTGCGACCAGTGTGGACTTCACCAACCGGTTCCAGGCAACATTTGGTATCAATCTAGCCAGTTTTGATCGTGCTACGGGAGGGTTTGACTTCCTTAAGGGGGGGCCCTTTACGGGACCCTATACGGCCATAGTCGACAATATTTATACCCAGACGCACCATGTGAAAGTGGGCAGCACGCTGAACATCCTGAATCACCACTTTACGATCTGCGGGGTGGTTGAGCATGGCAAAGGCGCCCGGGTTTTTATCCCTATTGAGACACTGCAGTCCTTGCTGGCTCCTGGAAAGTGCGCTGTGATCTTTGTGAAATGTTCTCCCTCAAGTTCCGTCACCGCAGTGCAAAATCGGATACGGGAGTTCGGGGGCGGAGCGCTGAGAGACTATCAGATCACCAATATGAAAGACCTTTCCACGCTGATTACCGCTTCATCGTTTCTCGGATTGAAGCAATTCCTGCTGGTGATTGTGGTGTTTGCAGGCGTGATTAATTTTCTAGTCATCTTTCTGGCACTTTACGTCCAAGTGCTGGGACAAACCCGGGAGCTGGGGATTCTTCGCGCTCTGGGCGCAAGCCGGCATTACATGCTGAGGCTGTTCCTTGGAGAGGCCTGCCTGCTTTGCCTTTTTGGCGGAGGGCTTTCCTTGCTGCTTTATTTCGTGACCAAAGCGATCATCTTATCGCTCTATCCGGCTCTGGCGTTTCTTCTGACCCCGGGAACGGTGATACGGGTAGGGATTATTGCGTTTGCAAGTGCCATCCTCGGTGGCGCATACCCGGCCTATCGGGCCAGCTCGAGCGAACCGATTGCCGCACTTGCTTATGAATGACGGTTCTGAATCTGCCAACGAGGCGGTGCAATCCATGATTGAGGCTCGCGAGCTGACGAAGGTTTATGAAAGTGCATCGGGTTCTCCGCCCGCCGTCAACGCACTGAATCTAAAGATTCCGTCGGGCCAGTTCGCAGCGATCATGGGGCCGTCAGGGTCAGGCAAGTCTACCCTGCTTTACCTGATAGCAGGCTTGGCGGAGCCGACGGCCGGCGAGGTGTTGATTGACGGCGTATCTATCTCTTCCCTGCCGGACAGGGAACGAGCACAAATGCGCAACACCAGGCTGGGGTTTGTTTTTCAGCGGTTTAACCTGCTGGGTTTTCTCTCGGCGCGCGACAATATCGAAGCTCCGCGTCTGCTGGGATGGAGACAACGCCATCCTCCAAGGTCGGTTGATGATCTGCTCTCGGAGGTGGGACTGGAAAGGAAACGGCTGCGAAGGGTGAATGAGTTGTCTTCCGGTGAGCAGCAGAGGGTCGCAATTGCACGGGCTCTGATCAATGATCCGGACATTCTGCTGGCGGATGAACCGACGGGAAATCTCGATTCCCGAAACGCCGATGCGGTTCTGGATTTGATACTTCGTCTGCGGGTTGACCTTGGCTTGACGATCGTCATGGTCACGCACAATCCTGAGGTGGCTCTTCGCGCGGACCGGGTCATTCAGATGAAGGATGGGAGCATCGAGCGTGAAACGATGACAGACGAGATTGATCCGTCGGTTGAATGGGCCCGGAAGCTCGCCGGTCACCTTCCTGGGTGAATGATTTCGGGGATTCGCGGTTGTTCATTTGCGGTTAGGCCGTTCCCATACGGAATATGTAATTGGAGGTGTTGTTATGCGCCGAATTCTGGGCGCTTTGCTTATAGTTCTTCTGTTGCCGTTTTTTTGTGTCGCCAAATCCCGCATCAAGATCAAGAGGTCGCAGTTTGACTTGAAGGACGCGCCGAACGTCCTGCTGATTACGTTTGACACCACTCGGGCTGATCACATGTCCTGTTACGGATACGTCCGCCGGACGTCGCCGACGGTCGACAATCTGGCTGCGCATGGGGTGCTTTTTGAGAACGCATACACTGCCGAGCCTCTGACTGGGCCTTCTCACATTACCATGATGACCTCTCTCTATCCTCAGCAGCACGGCGCCATCATCAACGGCATGCATATGTCAACACATCCGCGTCCCATCCTGTTGGCTCAAATTTTACATCACCTGGGTTACAAAACCGCAGCCTTCATCAGCGCCTGGACCCTCAAGAAAGGTATCACTGGCCTGGGACGTGGTTTTGGTGTCTATAACCAGAATTTCACGTACCATTACAAGGTTGTGAATGCAGGACGCCGCGGCGACCAGACGGGGGCAGCGGCCCGCAAATGGTTGCGCAAGCATGGACACTCCCACTTCTTCCTTTGGGTTCACTACTTTGACGCCCACGAGCCGTATATCCCCCATGCCGGGTTTAACCATCTTCCGCACATGAAGGACGCCACGATTTTTCCACCTCCTGCGTCCGCAGACCCGCAGAGAGCGGAAAAGATTCGTGACTACGACAGCGGTATCGCTTTCGAGGATCACGACCTTTCAAAGACCCTGAAACTACTGGATGGTATGGGAGTTCGGAATAAAACACTGATTCTGGTTGTGGGCGATCACGGCGAGGATCTGGGCGAGAGGGGAATCTGGGGACACGGGTACCATATTGACCAGGAGGCCATGCATGTCCCGATGGTGATTTCTTATCCCCAAGAAATCCCTCAAGGCCTAAGGATCAAAACGAATGTTTCTACCGTCGATATCATGCCGACGATTCTGAGTTACGTAGGCCTGAAATTGAGGGTTCCGGGGCAATCCGGCTACAGCTTGGAGCCAATGATTCAAAGCGGGGGGAAAAATGCACCCCCCCGGCCTTCGTACTTTGTTGTTTATGCAGAACCGACGCTTCTGCCTCCGAAGTGGATGACCATGTTCTGGACATGGGCTGAGGTGAAGAGGACCCCTTCGCTGACGGGATTCGTGCTGGGAAACCTCAAAGTGGTTTCATCCGGCGACAGCGATGCGCTGAAAGTGTACCGGCTGAGCGATGTGTTTTCAAAGGAGCAGCGAGTGCCTTTGGGCGAGGTGCAGGTTGCAAAGATCAGCGGTTACAAGGAACAGCTGGATAACTGGTTCAAGGACACCAACCGCGGTCTCGCTCCCCAGGGCCGCCTTACCAAGGCGGACGTGGAAATGTTGAAAAGCCTTGGCTATGCGAACCCTTGAGGGAGACTGCCCAATGCGCAGATTCGACCACTTTGTGCCTGGCGTATTCTGCGGCTGCCAGATCACGTCGGCGGCGGGCTAAGTTCCCAGGCGCTTGCGAATCTCGCTCTCATAGTTGGGAAAGTAGCGGCTGATGACTGACAGGTCAAACTCCCGGAGGATGGATTCCTTGGGCTCGCGCTCGATCAGAAACCGAAACGATTGCTCGATAAGCATTTCCTCCGGGATTTTCCTGCCTGTCAGCTTCTCGTAATATGCGGCCTTCAAGGAAACGGAGTGGTTCGTCCGGCTGCCACCTTCGGTTACCGTGACCTGAAAGCGGCCTGGAACGTCCGGTTCAACACGGATAGTTGCTGGCATAGGTCTCTCTCTTTTTTTCTGAATGACGACAATCCATCAGGCACCGCACCTGAGTGTAACACCCTTTTCCCGCAGGGGTGCCGCTGCGGCAGTTGTGCTCGAGCGGTGTCAAGAGACCTTGGTCTTTCGACAAGGCGAACCGCACGTTTTCACCTGACGGTGCCTAGTGGGCGGTTTCAGTACGGCTCGGAACGACTAGCCTTAATGCCTGGGACCGCCGAATCGGAAGACCACTCCGGCAGAAAAGCGCAGATCATTCTGGCTGTTTCCAAAAAGCTGAGGCCGGTAATAGTCTATCTGAAACAGGCGGATGGCCAGAGTGCGCCGCACCTTAACATCGAGCCCGCCGCCGAATGCCATGGCATAGGAATTGCCGGTTACCTTTAGACTTGTGCCCTTCACTTTTACGGTGGTCTGGTCGTAACCAAACAGGGCATGAGCGAAAGGAGTGACACCCTTGAGCCCGTTGTAATAGAACTGAGGGCCGGACAGGATCGCAAAGGTGCTGAAATGGTTGTCGATGCCGCGAAGCTGCTTGGTTCCGTAATGACCGCTGAATTCTTGGGTCAGCCCGAACCAGTCGGCTGCCTTTTCGGTGAGGGACACTTGCCAGCCGTTCAGGGCGAAGTTGCTGCCAAACGTGGTTGAAGGAAAATAGAAGGGGGAAATCGTGGAACTGAGATTGTCCTGCAGATAGGAGTACCCTCCAAAGATCTCGATTCCTTCCATCCGTTGGGCTCTGGCCAATTGCGGGGCCATAAGGAACAGGGTGATGAAAAGCAAGAAGAGTTTCCGCATTTTCTCCTCCTTGTTTTTCAGATCAGGCTTTTGACTTATAGTTACATTTTTGCTGGCGAGCAGTCAATAAGGCCATTTTCCGATGTGGTATAGACCAGCGTTTGCCTTTAAAAGGTGTACAGGACCCAGTCAAAACCACCTGAGGTCACGGGGTATGCACGGATGATGCACTCGGGGCCATGCGCAAGGGCTTGAACGGCGGAGACGCGCATGCCCCCAAATGCGGTTAAGATGAAGAGCGAAATGGAAGGGAAAGACGGAAATCCAGCCCGGGTGCTCATCGTCGCCGGTTCCGATTCCAGTGGGGGTGCCGGCATTCAGGCCGATCTGAAAACAGTTTCCGCGCTGGGTGCTTACGGAATGACCGCCATCACAGCCTTGACGGCGCAGAACACAGTGGGCGTTTTCCGTGTTGTGGAAGTTGAACCGGACTTTGTCGCTCTGCAAATGAAGGTATGTCTTGACGATGTAGGCTGCGACGCGATCAAAACCGGCATGCTTGCCAACGCCGCGATCATTGAGGCAGTGGCGGGCACGATCCGCGAGCATCCGGAGGTACCCTTGGTCGTTGATCCAGTGATGATCGCCAAGGGCGGTACCCCGCTGCTTGGTTCCGAGGCTATTGGGAGCCTCAGGCAAACATTGCTGCCCCTGGCGAGTGTTGTTACGCCCAATCTCCACGAAGCGAGCTCGCTCACTGGCCAGCCGATAGAAGACCTCAATGGGATGAAAGAGGCGGCGCGGCTTATTCTCGGTTTCGGAGCGCGAAATGTTGTGGTCAAGGGAGGGCATCTCGAAGGCCGCCCCGTCGATGTGCTCTTTGACGGCCACGAGTTCATTGAATATCCGACCGCCAGAATTGAGACCAGGCACAGTCACGGGACAGGGTGCATATTTGCGTCGGCCATTGCCGCCGGGCTGGCGAAGGGGATGGCGGTGAGGGAAAGTGTCGCAGCTGCGAAGCAGTTTGTCACCTCGGCTATCCGGGGGGGCATGCCACTCGGCAAAGGCCACGGGCCTGCCAATCCGATGCATTCACTTGGAACCCTTTCGTAAGTGTTTCGCGAGGGGCGAGCTTGGCTCTATACTCTTAGAGGAGTGCTTGCCCGGACTGGGGGCGCGGTTTTCCGGTTGCTCTGGCGGGTTGCTGAAGAACGTGTAGCGACGGCTTTAAGCTGCCACCCACAGGTTGAGAGAACTGAGGTTCTGGCGACGTGGAGTCGCCGGTACGGCTCAGGCACTGGGTTTTTCAGCAACCTGCCAGGGGAATGCCAACTGTAATTCACGGGTCCGGGGCTTTCCATTGGACCCAGAAGCTGTAGGAATAAGGATCATGCGAAAACTCTTGCTGATGGCTTTGAGCCTGATTGGACTGTTTGACTCGATTTACCTGTTGTGGGAATACACGTCGCCAGCCCACCCGATGGTATGCGTAGGAGGAGGTTGTGACGTTGTTCGCGCGAGCGCGTACTCGCATGTCGGCGGGCTTCCGGTACCTGTTTATGGCGTTTTCATGTATGCCTGCCTGATCCTCTTGCTCTTCCTTTATCCGCTGCTTCCGACTTCCGTCGCGCGGTTGACTGAACTCGGAGTTCTGTTGATATCAGGGGCTGCCTTCCTGGTCTCGGGATATCTGACTGGGATCGAAGCATTTGTTCTGCATTCCTGGTGTGTGTGGTGCGTCATTTCTGCGCTTCTCGTCACGGCGATTTTTGTTCTGGCTCTTTTGGACCGCAGGCAGCCGGGGGCGCCTCTTGATGCCGCCCGCGCGCTTTCGTCGGTGCAAAGGAATTTCGCCCTGATTCTCTTTGGGCTCGTTGTCGGCGTCCCGTCCTTTATTGTGTTGACGCAGTACGGTGCTTTCCCTGCTGCGAAGTCCCCGTCCACCAAAACCGTCAAGGCGCACTTGATCCGCCAGGATACGCACTTTTATGGCAACCCTGATGCTCCTGTTACGATTGTAGAATTCGGGGATTTCGAGTGTCCTGCATGTCGCGTGGCCGAAGCAGCCGCCAAAAAGATTCGCGAACATTTCGGCGACAAGATTCGGTTCGCTTTTCGGCAGTTTCCCCTGGTGAGTATTCATCCGCGGTCTGAGAAGGCGGCGGAAGCGGCCGAATGTGCCGGTCAACAGGGGAAATACTGGCAGGCGGTGGACATGTTCTATCAGCACCAGAATGACTTAAGCCCGGCAGCCCTCAACCGTTATGCAGGAGAGATGGGTCTTAACTCCAGAGAGTTTGTGGGATGTCTTCAGAAAGGTGAGATGGCGTCGCGGGTTGCGCAGGACATAAAAGATGGTCGAGCTTTGGGTGTTCATGCCACTCCAACCTTTTTCATCGGCGGGCACATGATTGTGGGACCTATCCCATATCCGCAGTTCGAACAGCTTGTTGAGAACGAACTCAAGCTGGAAGGGGCGCCAAGGGAAGCCTCCTCCTCCAGTTCGAAATCGTCCAAGCAGGAGAAGGAAGCTCCCAAGACGAAGGCTGGGACGGTCAAGCAGACGGCCGCGAATGAGCCAACGGCCAGTCCTTCAGGCGACAGAATGAAAGTCATGGGAAGTTCATTAAACATTCTTGCCAGCCTGCAAAATTCTTCTGCCGCGGCTTGCAGCGAGGCTGAGGCGAAGAAGGAGCAGCCGAATATGATCGGGACCCCTGAGGCCGAGAAGCTTTACGGCGACGGCTCGCAGGCTGTGTTCGTGGATGTCCGCACCACGAAAGCCTTCCAGACAGGCCACATTCCTGGCGCTCTCAACCTGCCGATCAACTCTTTTAAAAAAGAATTGACTCGGCTTCCGAAAGACAAAAAGATTGTGCTTTACGAGAGCGGAAACGCGACAGGAGACATCTGCGCGTTCAGCCGGTCGGCTGGGCGCATCCTGCTCTCGCAGGGATTTCCCTACAACGATGTCAGCGTCTATCGGGACGGCCTGGCGGGATGGAGGAAGGCTGGGCTACCTGTTAAATATTAGCGGGAAGCCTGGATGGGTTTAGCCCGTAGAGGCCTGCCCCAAGCGCGGTCACGTTTTTTCTTGGACCGCTGTTGGGTTCGCCAGCCAGATCGTTTGAAATCCCCGGTTATTGTCAATCAGGTAATTCACATGAACTCCCGGCAACATACTGCTTGACATCGCCTCCCCCGTTACTCTAGAATCCGCTTCGTACTTAGGACCTTGGACCGGTTTTATTCCTGCAACACTGGAAAGAACCGGTTGCCTTTCCTCGTCACGGCTGCTCGGAATGAGTCTTGTCATTTAAGGCAGAAGGCGGCTCGCCAGAGCACTAGCCCTTGCTGGCTGGGCTAGCGCCATAATGTCTGATTTCAGGTGAATACGACGCCCTCGGCACCGGCCGGGACGTTTTTTCTCGTGCTTAAAGGCCTGTCAACGCCTTCCGCTTCAAAGATTTCCGAATACAGCTCATTGTTTTCGTTTGCCAGCCGATAACGTGTGGTGGAAACCTCCATCGCGGCCCGCGGTGGGCGAAGATCTGAACAAGGGGCAGGAGGGGCCCCGTCTTATCCCTCAAGTGCTATGCCTTTTCTTATCGAACATGTTACCGAAGTCGTCTTCGTGCTTTTTATCCTCGCTCTGTTAGGGAATCTGTTGCTGATCGGGACCGTCTTTCTTCGCAGGCAAAGGCGGGGGAGATTCTTCCACCGGATTGATTCCCTAAGGGTGCGATACAGCCCGATCATCGCCGGCGTGCTTTCCGGCCGTATCGCCTATGAGAAGGGTCTTCAGGACCTGCAGCAGATTTCCGGGTCCGATCGGGTGTTTATACTGGAGCAACTTTGTCTTGAAAAGAAGCCGGTTCCAAGCGAGGAGCCTGCACTCAGGCGCCTCTGCGAAGATCTCGGGCTGGTCAAAATCTGGCAGCAGCGTCTGATGGGACAAGTTGACCAGGTTTCGGTGCGCGAGGCTCTAATGGGTCCGCAAGGCGTGGTTAGCCGGATCGAATTTCTTCACTTCCTGGTTCGCTCGAAGAGTGCTGAAAACCTGGGGCTCATTCGCCACAGGCCGAGCTGGCCCCTGCTGGTGAAAGCGCTCGAAGATTCCAATCCCGACCTTCAGGTGGTTGCGGCACGGGCGCTCGCGGCGATTAAGCACCCCGGCAGCTTCGCGGCGCTGGTTGAACGGCTCCAGCAAGTGGTCTTGCAATCGGCTCCCCTGGTTTCCGTTCGAACCCTCAAGTCGGCACTGGTGAGTTTTCCGCTGGAGAATGCAAGCAAGCTGATGGGTTCGCTGCAACACGCAAATCCGCGGATTCGTTTTCTTGCCACAGACATCATTCGGGAGATGGCCGAACGTGAGGCGGCGGGCGATCCTGATTTCCCTCTCGATGGAACGAAGATGGCGCCGGAACTCGTCGAGGTCTTCCTGACTCGTCTCCCGCTGGATGAGAACCCGGATGTGCGGGCCAGATCAGCGCCAGTGATTGCATATCTGGCTGATCCTCGTGCGGCCGCCGCGCTGTTTACACTGCTTGAGGACGCGGTATGGTTCGTCCGGCTGCATGCGGCGAGATCGCTGGCCAAGCACAGGTTTGTTTCGTGTGCCAGCAAGGTTGCTTGTGCCCTTACCGACCCAAACTGGAAGGTTCGCGAAGCTGCTGTTCGCGCGCTGCGAGGTTTCGGATCTTCGGGGCTGAACCTGTTAACGGCACATTTCCTTACCAGCCGGGATCGTTACAGTCGGGAGCAAATCGCCGATGAGTTCCAGAGAGCGGGCCTGATCCCGGAACTGCTTGTTCGATGCGCCGAAGCAGGCAACGGGAGGGAAACGGCCATCCTCCGGCACCTCGCGGAAATGGGGAAGACCAGTTACATGATTTCCGTGCTTGAGAACGGTGAAGGCAACGGCCACATGCGCAAGAAATTCCTGCAGGAGTTCGGACAATACCCTGATCCCCAGATTCATCAGTGGGTCAAACGGGAGGCGATGCTGGAATCCGATTTTGATGTCCGGGCTCTCGCGCGGCAGGTCTTGACCGCGACGCGCCTCCATGACGAGGTATGAATTCATGGAATTGTGGCGACAGATCTTTATCCACGGGATGAACATGTTCAATCTGTTCATCGTTTCCTACTTTTTTATCGGAAACGGTGTCTATACGCTGCTGATGGTGCTGTCGTTGGGGGCAGTCTGGCTTTACAACCGGCGGCTTGCTTACCAGGACATGGATGAAATTCGCGAGTCTGCTGTAACGCCCCCAGTCACTGTCATTATTCCGGTCTGGAATGAGGAGCGGATTATCCTGGAGACTACGAATTCCATTCTTCAGACCGATTATCCGGAACTCGAGATTGTGGTTGTCGATGACGGCTCGACCGACTCGACTCTGAGAAGCTTGGTCGATCACTTTCACCTGGTCAAGATGGATTTGATTTATCGTTCGTACATACCCACCCAGGCGGTCCGGGGTTTTTACATGAACCCAGATCTGCCCAATCTCCTGGTGATCAGCAAGGAAAACGGCGGCAAGCCTGACGCCTTGAACGCCGGGATCAATTCCTGCCGCACACCTTATTTTTGCACTCTCGACTCGGACTCGATCCTCGAACGTGACGCCCTGCTGCGACTGATGAGGCCGGTGATCCATTCGCCGGTCAACACAGTTGCCAGCGGCGGTATCGTCCGGGTGATGAACGGATGCCAGGTTCGCAACGGGCGCATTACTAAGGTGGTGCTGCCCAAGTCGAGGCTGGAACGTTTTCAGGTGGTGGAATACCTCCGGAGTTTTCTGTTTGGCCGCACCGGATGGGACCTGCTGGGCGGAACGCTGATTGTTTCGGGAGCGTTCGCGGTTTTCCACCGTGAGACAGTGATGGAAGTAGGCGGGTTCGCGCATGACACTGTCACCGAAGACATGGATCTGATCGTTCAGATGCACCACTGGGCTGTCAAGAATAAGCGGCACGTCCGGATGTCTTTTACTTCGGACCCCGTGTGCTGGACCGAGTGCCCCGCCACCCTGAAGATGCTGGGCAAGCAGCGGCGCCGATGGCAACTCGGGTTGTGTCAGACCCTGTGGAAACATTCTGAGATGTTGTTCAACACGAAGTACGGGCTGGTGGGAATTTTCAGTTTTCCTTTTCATCTGTATGTGGAAGCGCTGGGGGCGGTGGTGGAGTTTCTGGGTTATTTTATGGTTCCTTTGGCCATCATTTTCGGAATGGTGCCAGCAACCCTCTACCTGCTCTTTGTCCTTCTAAGCCTCGCTTATGGCGGGCTACTTTCGATTGGTGCCGTTCTTCTCGAAGAGCTCACATATCGCCGCTACCCTGAATATGGCGACCTGGCGAAGCTTCTTTGGTTCGCCTTTATTGAGAACCTCGGCTACCGCCAACTAGTACTCTATTACCGCTTTGAAGGCGTTGTGAGATTCCTCACAGGATCCCGGCATTGGGAAAAGGTAACCCACGTCGGAGTTGCACAGTAGGTCCCGCGAAATGCCCCGTTTCACGAATCGCATTGGTCTTTCTCTGTTGCTGATTCTAGCCGTGGTTTACCTGTGGGAGTTTTATGCCAAGCCTGTCAGTGGGCCCATCTATTCGGCTGCAGTCAGCGAATATCGGAGTGGCCATTACAGGAACGCTCTCAAGCTCCTCCACCACGCTTACGAGATTGATCCCAACAACACGAGTGTTTTGACACTGATGGGATGGAACTATCTCAAAACGGGCAGAGCAGAGATGGCCCTCGAAAGGT
This sequence comes from Terriglobia bacterium, assembly GCA_046705285.1. GTDB lineage: Bacteria > Acidobacteriota > Terriglobia > UBA7540 > UBA7540 > SCRD01. The sequence continues at coordinate 14,152 of JBJKQK010000252.1, read as the reverse complement.
TCAAGCGGGCCCACCGGCTTGCTCCCAGCTCTGCCGACACGATCCTGGGCTACGCCGATACCGAAATCAGCCTGGGACGATACCATCAGGCCTCCGAATTGCTGTGTTTGCTGAACCATCAGGGTAGGGATTCAACTGACATTGCGATGGCTTGGGGCTCTCTCTATCGTCACACTGGCCGGAACCGGCACGCGGCGTTGGAATTTGAGCGGGCGCTTGCTCACCAGCCAGACAATGCACTCGCCCTGGAAAATCTCAGGCAGCTTTACAACCTGAAGGGTTCAGTCAGGACGGCCAGCCTCCGCTTCCAGCCGGTAACCCGCCCCACGGACCTGACCTACGCATTCCGGGTGCATGGAAACTTCCTGGAGCACCTTTCCGGGAATGCCTGGGAACCGGTCTACCTGACCGGGATTGATCTCAACGCAGCGCTGCCCGGCAGCTTTCCGGCTGAGTCCGTGACGGATAGCAGCATTTATCTGAGATGGCTCCAGATGATGGGAAGTCTGGGAATCAATACTGTTTACATCGCAACCATCCTGCCGCCGGCGTTCTACCGAGCTTTGTGGAATTATGACCACGACGACTCCCATGCACCCTTGTGGCTCCTTCAGGGGATTGCTTTCCCGGCGCCGCCGCCGGACGAAGACTTCTTCCAGGCGGATTATGACCGGTCATGCCTTAAGGAGATCCGGGAGGCTGTCGATGTTGCGCACGGGCAGGGCGATGTTGCCTCGAACCACCTTCACAGCGGGGGCCTTTACCCGAAGAATATTGACCAGTGGATTGCAGGATTTGTGATCGGTAACCCCTGGCTCTCTCATGTGGTGCTGGACAATAATGCGCTGCATCCCGGGATGCGATCATACCGGGGCGACTACGTCGAGGTCCCTTCCGGCAGCGCAACCGAGATCTTTCTGGCCCGGATGATTGATCGTCTCACAGAGTATGAAGTGAGCAGGTACAACTGGCAGCATCCCGCTGCGTTTCTTAACTGGCCGGCTCTCGATCCGATGCGGCACCCGACGGAGAGTACGATGGCTGAGGAAATCGCCATCCGCCGTTCGCTGGGCGAGCGCTTCCAGACGCCGCCAGGGCCTTATGATGATGACGACAGCGTCACTGTTGATCCGCGTCACCTTGATGCCACTCGGAAGTTCCCGGCCGGATACTTTGCCGATTACAGCGTATTTCCGTTCTACCCGGATTTCCTCGATCTCGACCCTTCCTATCTTCAGGCAACCGACCGCCAAGGAACAGATCCCTTCCTCGGCTATCTGAAGGACCTCAAGGCGCACACCCAGGGGTTGCCGTTGGTCATCAGCTCATATGGAATTCCGAGCAGTCTGGGTATGGCCCACTTTGACGCTGCGGGCTTCAACGAGGGTGGTCAGACTGAGATTCAGCAGGGAGAACTGCTTGCCCGGTTCACGCGCAACATCTACGACTCGGCTGCCGCTGGCGGGATGGTTTTCGAGTGGCTCGATGAGTGGTTCCGGCGCTCGTGGTGGAGTCGCAATTTCGAGACTCCGGAAGAAGATAAGCCACAGTGGACAAACTTCATGGACTCGTCCGAATATTACGGGCTGTTGGCCGCCGATCCCGAGGAATGCGCGGCCCATCAGCTTGACGGGAACCCGCTTGCCTGGAAAAATCATCCGGCGTTTTACTCCGAAGCGAAGCCGGGGCTATTCCAACCCGTTGGGGACCGATGGGACGCGGCGCGCGATCTCAAAGCTCTCTATGTGGATGCTGACGAGGGCTTTCTCTACTTGCGGCTGGTGGTCGGCAAACTCGCTGACGGCAGGACCGGCCGCCCGAACTGGAATGAGGTCAACTATCTGATCGGAATCGGGACCGACCCGGGCCGTGCGGGCATCACTTACCTGCCCTTTATTGCTCCCGTGCGTTTTCCCCAGGGAATGACCTTTGCCATCCAACTGGCGGGGCCGGAGGCAAGCCACATCTGGATCGCTTCCACCTACAACCCTTATCAGATCGTTCCGGTCAAGGGAATTCCGGCGGAAACCGTGCTTACTCAGAGGCTCGGGTGGACGCCGAAAGTGAGCGATCAAGGCACTTTTGAAGGGGAGATCATCCAGCCGAACCGCCGACGCTTTGCGCGAAATGGGAAATACTTCCCTCCGGAACGTTACGATCGAGGAATCCTGCGCTACGGGACGCTGGACCCTTCCGCGCCCGATTACGATTCTCTGGCGGAATGGCACGCTAATGTTCGAACCAACACCATTGACCTGAGAATTCCTTGGGCGCTGCTCAACGTGACGGATCCCTCGACCCTTAGGATCGTTGCTGGGATCGACACGAACGGTACGGTCAGAACTGCCCGAACGCCAGGTTTCGTCCTGGCGGTTTTCTCTTATCGTCCTCAGAAGGCACTTCAGATGCGTCCGATGATGGAGCAGGGACATCCCCTCGCAGACGCCCTGCCAGCCCTGACCGGCCCTCTGACGATATCTCAGGATTTACTTCGAAAGTATAGGTGGACTCCCTGGACCCGGCCCCAATACGTATTGCGGAAGAAGCAGTCCTACGGCATCCTTCAAAAAGCATTTCTCGCATTGCCGAAAGCTCCCCTCGCGTCTTCACCCCTGGAAACCGGTGATCCAGTCCTGCCGGGCAGGAGAGAAGGGCGCCATGTCTTTCTTAAAGGGACCGGTTTGCACAGCCGATAAACGTCATGAACCATGAAATTGCCAAGGCTCCGAACTCTGCTGCTGATCTCCATCCTGGTATTGCTGGTAGGCGGCGCTGCCGGCTATTGGATTCTGTTGAATCCTGGCAGCGTCTGGCTGCGCTGGGCACGAGCGGTGTTTCCCGCCCGTATCACGATGATTACCTTCGGGCCTTATCCGAGCGCCGAGGAGTTGTGGCACTTCCGGAGAGAAGGCGGCATGTACGACGTGAGCCTGCTTGATCCGCGGCTGCCTTACGAGAAAGAGTTGATCGAGCACGAAAAGGCAGAAGCCAGCAAGGACGGCCTGATCTTCAAGGACTTTCCCATGGCAAGTGTTCTTGACCACCGAGTCTTTTCGAACTACCGGAAGGAGGAAGAGGAGGCCGTGAACTTTCTGGAGCATCTGGATGGTCCGGCCTATGTGCATTGCTATCTAGGCAAGCACCGGGTGATTCACGTCAGGAACGCACTTGAAAGAGCCGGGGTGCCGGCCAGTTATTGGACTCCCAGAGGATCCAGGAAGCAGTACTGGGAACTGGTGAACCGGCTTGCCGAGGCGCGAAAGGACTTTCAGAAAGGAAATTATGCGCTGGTGATCACCACTCTGGAACCCATTAAGGCGAAGGATGTCGACGTCGCTAACTTAAGGGGATGGTCCCATTACCGCATGGGGCACATCGCTGAAGCGGCCAGGGATTTTAAGGCGGGTCTCGAAATTGATCCCCAGAACCCGCGCAACTTGGAAGGGCTAGGGTACTGCGACCTCCGGCAAGGCAACCCCGTGATGGCGCAGCGGGCCTTTGGCCTTGTGCTCAGCCAAGAGCCGCGGGATGAGGACGCGTTGGTGGGCCTGGGACTGGCTTTTCTTGATTTGGGGGACAAGCCGGCTGCAATTCGAATGTTCCGGCAGGTTCTCGCCATGGACCCCGCAAACAACGAAGCGAAAGGATACCTCAAGAGAGCTGAAACTGAATAGCGCGAGGACCTGTGTGGCTGCGGATTTCAAGAGAGGAATATGTATGAGGGCTTTGTATTTAGCGCGATCTCCGAATGTCACATTCACTTTTCCGCAATCTGCCCGGCGGGCCGGTTGCCTGTCAGGTTGGCGGAGGGCAGGACTGCTTCTCCTGCTCACAGTCTCCAGCGGCTGTCTGCTGTCGGCAGCCCAGACGCACCGCTCTCAACCAACACAAAACCTTCCCGCCCTCGAAGTCCTCGAACGCGCCCACGCACAGTTTTCCGAAGGCGATTATGAGCATGCCCGCCGGAACTTTCTTAAAGCATTTCCCTCTTTTCCCGATGACTTCGAAATCCTCAAGGATCTTGGCTACTGTTATTTCGTGACGGGCCCTCGAGGCTACGCAGAGGCGGCAAAGTACTACGCGCGGGCTTACAAGATCAATCCGGACTCGAGCGAAGTTGCAGAAAAGCTGTCCCGGTGCTACATGGGGCTCAAGAGGTATGCGGAGGCGGCTGCCATCGAAACGAAGGTGACGCGGTTGCCCGGCGCTCCCGCAGGAAGCTTAAAGAGGGCTGCCGAGGCTTATGATGCCGCCGGAGATCGTTCGAAAGCCAGGCAGGAGTATATCGTCTACCTGGAACGGAAACCGGCGGATTTGCTGGCGCGATGCCAACTGGCGCGTCTCGACGGCCTAAATAAAAAGTACGCGTGGGCTGCAGGGCAATATCGGATTGTTCTTTCGGCCAATCCCAACTTTATTCCTGCCCTAGTTGGCATGGCGCAGATTTTCGCCTGGCAAGGGCAGCTTGACGAGAGCATCGAATTTTACGACCGCGCTTTGCGGTTCGAGCCGAACGACAGCGAGGCCCTCTCGGGGAAGGCGTTTGCGCTGCTCTGGCAGAAGCATTACCGGCAAGCTCAGCAGATCTTTGAGCGTCTTTACGGCCGGTATCCAAAGGACGCCGATGTGAAGCAGGGGCTTGAAGAGGCTCAGCGCGGCATCGAGTCGAGCGTTTTTGTGGCCGCTCAGAAGAACGGCAACGTATCCGAACTCCTGGACTATTACCGGGCGCAGGTGGCAAAAAATCCCCGGAACGTTGAGGCATTGCAGGCTTTGACTTCGTTGAGCGCGGATGCCAACCGTTGTGGCCAGAGCGCCGCCTTTGGCAAGAGGGCGATTGAGGCTTCGAGTGGAGCACCTGACGTTCAGCTCGCTATGGCACGTTCCTTGCGGGCCTGTGGCAAAGACTCCCAGGCAGTTTCCTACTATCAGCATTATCTTGAATCGCATCCTGGTTCAGCAGGAGCCCGGTACGAACTGGGCGATACTCTGCGCCGGGCAGGCCGCTTCCAGGAATCAATTCGGGTATTTCGCAAGCTGCTGCAATCCGATCCCGGCAACGCTGATGCCGAAGCTGGTCTGGGCCAGTCCCTGGCAGCCGCAGGGGATTATGATGAGGCGCTGGCGCATTTCAACCGGGTCCTCGAAAACCATCCCGGCTACTACGACGCGTTACAAGGCAAGGCATATGTCTTGTTCTGGAAGGGCGACTCCAGCGGAGCACGATCCATTTTTGAAATGCTCCAGAAAAGGAATCCCCACGACGCTCAGAACTCTGAAGCTCTCAGAAACATCTCACGCGCCGAACAGGCATCGTACTGGGAATCTTTGCGGCCAGCGGTCGGCGCACCTCCCCGATCATGGATCGATTTCTACCAGGAGCGGCTGAAACGCGACCCCAAGGACCGTGAGGCCATGAAGGGCCTTGCCTACGAGGAATCGAAACTCAACCAGAACAAGACTGCCATTCAGGATTACCGGCGCGTTCTGGAAATCTATCCCGACGATCGTGGTTCAAAGATGCAACTGGCCAGTTTGCTGAGCCTCGACCATCAGTACCCTGAGGCTATTCGTTACTACCGGCAGGCTCTTGAGCAAGATCCCGAGGACCCTGCTGTCCAGGCCAATCTTGCCAGGGTTTATTTTTGGTCCGGGCAGCCACAGAGGGCTCTGGACATTTATCAGCGTTTGCTGAGACGCGACCCCTCAAACACCAGCTATTTGCTGGGGGCAGGACAAATGGAAATGCAGTTGAAGAACTATGGAGCTGCAAGAACTACTATTGATTCATTGCTTGCCGTGGACCATGCAGACCGAAACGCCCGGCTCGAGTTAGCCCGCCTGAGTACGTCTCAAGGGCAATACGATGCCGCACTGAGGGATTACGAGGTTCTGCTGAAACAAAATCCACAGGACCCGGTCGCTTTGCTGGGGGAGGCCCGAATTTCCTTCTACGAAGGAAAACTGCCCGAGGCCCACGCCGCCGCAGCAGAGGCAGTCCAAAAGCGTCCGGATGACTTTCCCTCCGTTTTTCTCCTGGCCAGCATTGAGCATGCGGAGCACCGCCGCCGCAAGACCTTACGGCTTCTCAGCCAGGCGGAAAAGCTGAGCCCTGGTAACCCCCAGGTTGTTTCTCTTCGGAACCAGGTGCTTTCGGAATCGAGGGTGACCCTCAGCACAACCGTGGCCTTTGCGCGTGAGATCGGGCCTCCGACCCAGGCCAATGGCCGAACAGGCCTGCCCAATGAGGACCTTCGAACGTACACTTACGGGACAACCATCGGGATGAGCCTTTTTCCGCGGACGAACTCCTACATCACATTTACTTCAGTTCCGACTGACAGTCCCCCGGGGCCGCAGCGAGACACCTTTGGCAATCAAATCCCCACAGGAATTACCGGGGCCACCGCCCCCTATGACCTTCTTTACTGGCAGTCCACACGCATCAGCCGCCGGTTCACTGTGCGGGGAGGGGCGGGATTTGTTCGTTTCGGACCCGGCGGCCTGGTATCCGTTCCCGGCCTGACCGTTCCGGTCAAAGGAGCGATGCGGCGGCCCGTGGGGCTGGCAGGCGTCAGCTTCGGACTCACCAGGAAGCTTACTCTGGACCTCGACGCAACGAAGTCGGCGATTACGTACACTCCGGTCTCCACCCGATTGGGAGTGATTCGGGACCGGCTGCAGGGGCGCATCAACTATTTCCCCAATCCCCAGACGCAATTCCACCTCGCTTACTGGTACGGCCGTTTCTCTTCCGAGGATTACACACATGCGGTCATCGCGAATGGCGTTCCCCGGAGTTACGTCCAGGCAGACCATGACGAAGGCCAGGGCGGATCGATCGCTGTCGACCGGCAGATTCTGCACTCGCCGGGATTCTCGTTGGATGCGGGCTACGAAGGTTATATTTTCGGTTTTGCGGGTCAGGGTCGGAATGCCTTCCTTGGTTTTTTTAATCCTAGCTTTTATCAACGGCACGAATTTGTCCCGCGGGTCTACGGATCGCTCTGGGGCCCCCTGGGCTATGATTTCAGCGGTGGCATTGGAATCCAGCAAACGGGCCTGGGAGAAGCGATCACCAGAGCCTGGAACGTCAGCCCTAACCTTTCAGTGCGCGCAAGCAGGCATCTGCGGCTCATATTTGGATATACCCATTACAATACCGCTCAGAGCCTTGGTCCGCTGCGTGGGAACGAAGTCCGGTTTGGCACCCGGTGGCAATACTGAGCCGGAACTTTCTCCCTGCCTGCCGTAGAAGGTTTACTCTGCAATCCCCTGGGCCAGGAACCCGCCATCCACGGGGATGAACGCTCCGGTAACAAAGCTTGCGCTGTCCGACGCTAGAAAAACTGCCGCGCCTTTGATTTCCTCCATCTGCCCAAACCGTTTCATCGGAGTGTGAGATAAGATCGAAGCTTTTCTCGCAGGCCGGTTGATGAGTTCCCTGTTGAGATCGGTTTCAAAAACGCCTGGGGCGATGGCATTGACGGTGATGTTGTACTTTGCCCACTCGGCCGCCAGGCAGCGGGTCAATTGCATCACTCCGCCTTTGCTGGCCGCGTAGGGTGCGACCTCATGGGCGCTGACGAACGAGGCAATCGAGGCAATGTTGATGATGCGGCCGTATTGCTGCTCTTTCATCGCCCGGCCGACCAATTGGCAGGTGTTCCAGGTGCCTTTCAGGTTGGTCTCCATGATGTGGTTCCACAAGGTGTCTTCGACTTCAAGGGACGGAACGCGTTTGGTAATCCCGGCGGAGTTGACCATGATGTCAATGCGGCCCATTTCCTTGAGCATTGTGTCAATCACCGCCTGGATTTGTGACCGATCGGTTACGTCCGCGGTCATCTCGAAGGTTTTTTTTCCGGCGGTCCTGACGTCTGCGACTGTTCTGCGGACTTGTTCGGCCCGGCGGCCTACGGGAACAACATCGGCGCCTGCTTCAGCAAGGCCGATGGCGATGGCTTTGCCAAGCCCGCTGGTCCCGCCGAAAACTAAAGCGTGCTTTCCCTCGAGGCTCAGCCCCTTGTAATAAGACAAGCCAACCCCCTCCAGCGGCAAGATCTAAAAGTGCCATCCTATCATCCAGAGAAAAAGAGGGGCAACAGAGAGAGCCGCATAGCTTGCGCCATTGATCACCGGAGTGCTAGGCTTCCACTTTGCTGTTGCGCAATTGGAGGCCTTGCGGGCAGCCGGCTAAAAAGAAAAACACGGTTGCGGAAGAGCAAGAGTTTCCTCATTTCAAGTTCTGAGAGCGGTGGGAGGATATGGTCGAATGGACTTAGAAGAACTGACTCGGCAGTATGACTTCAGCGGACGAACGGTCGCCGTTACCGGTGGGGCTGGTGTCCTGGGCGGCGAGATTGCCTGCGCGCTCGTCGGTTGCGGCGCCAACGTTGCGATTCTGGATCTGAACCTGAAGCCGGCCAAAGATATTCTGGAAAAGATGGGAAAGCGTGCTAGCCAGGCGATGACGGTTCAGACCAACGTGCTGGAGACGGACAGCCTGCGGAAGGCCGCTGAGGCTGTCCTGGAGAAGTTCGGCGCCGTTGATTGCCTGGTGAACGCGGCGGGCGGGAATCAGCCTCAGGCAACCACCGGCCCTGAGCACTCGTTTTTTGATTTGCCGGCCGATGCTCTGCGATGGGTCTTTGATCTGAACATTATTGGGACCGTTCTTCCCTCGCAGGTATTCGGCAAGGTGATGGCGGAGAAAGGTGAAGGGACCATTCTCAACATCTCTTCCATGAATGCTTTTCGTCCCCTGACCCGCATCCCGGCATACTCTGCCGCGAAAGCGGGAGTCAGCAACTTTACGCAATGGCTGGCGGTGCATATGGCCCAGTTGTACTCGCCAAAGATTCGCGTGAATGCCATTGCGCCGGGATTTTTCATGACCCAGCAGAACAGGTTTCTGCTTACCGACAAAGAGTCCGGCGAGTTGACGCCGCGCGGCAAATCAATCATTGACCATACGCCGATGGCGCGCTTCGGCAACCCGGAGGATCTGTTCGGCGCCGTTTTGTGGCTGCTTTCCCCGGCCTCGGCGTTTGTCACGGGCGTCATTGTGCCGATCGATGGCGGCTTTTCAGCGTATAGTGGAGTTTAGAGACTGCCGCGACTATGGAGAAAAGGCTGCGCTGAAGAAAGAGTGGACGTCGGAAGGAGGCATGCAATGGTCATTGGACGAGGATTCGCGGGTCGTCATCTGACCAGCGAGGAAATCAGCGAGACCGTTCACGAGGGTCTGGCCTCACTGCCGGTCGATGGAAAGCGAGTGCTGACCATCATCCCAGACGGAACGCGCACGATGCCGATGCCGTTGATGTTCAACTTGTTCGAACGGGAGCTTGCTGCGCGCGCGAAGGCGCTCGATTACCTGGTGGCGCTGGGTACGCATCCGATCATGAACGACGACCACCTCAGCAAACTCGTGGGGCGGAAAGTGATCGATGGAAAGGCGGGAAGGAGCCAGATCTACAATCACCATTGGGAGAAGCCTGAGAACTTTGTCACGCTCGGTGTCATCCCCGCCTCCGAAATCAGCACGATGACGGGCGGATTGCTGGCCACTGAGATTCCTGTCCGGCTCAACAGGCTGATTCTGGATTACGACCAGATCATTATCTGCGGCCCGGTTTTTCCGCACGAAGTTGTCGGCTTTTCTGGTGGAAACAAGTACTTTTTCCCGGGCATTGGCGGATCGGAAATCATCAACCAGACCCACTGGGCGGGAGCGTTGATGACCAATTACAAAATCATTGGTTCCGGCTATACTCCGATTCGGGCCATCATCGATCGGGCCGCCAGCATGATTGATCGGCCTGTGGCATGCTTCGCGCTGGTGGTCACGCATGAGGGTTTCGAAGGACTCTACTTCGGCACGGCCCAGGAAGCGTGGCAAGCTGCCGCAGATCTTTCCGCGCAGAAGCATATTATCTACGTCAAGAAGCCGTTTAAGCGCGTGCTCTCCGTGATGCCGAAACTGTATGATGATCTATGGACGGGGGGCAAAGGGGTGTACAAGTTGGAGCCCGCCGTGGCCGATGGCGGCGAAGTCGTCATTTATGCACCGCACATCACCGAGGTCAGTTATACGCACGGCCGGATCCTGGATGAGATTGGCTATCATTGCCGCGACTATTTCCTGGGTCACTGGGACAGGTACAAGAAGTACCCGGGCGGAGTGCTTGCACACTCGAGTCATGTGAAGGGATTGGGCACTTACGATGCGGCGACCGGCAAGGAAACTCCGCGCATTCAGGTGACTCTGGCAACGGGAATCCCCAAGGAGCGTTGCGAGAGAATCAATCTCGGATACCTCGATCCTGCGACCATCCATCTTGAAGAATGGAAGGACCGGGAAGACGAGGGCATTCTGCTTGTTCCCCGCGCGGGCGAGATGCTCTATCGCGTGCGCGAAAGCATGTCAAAAGCCGCATAAGGCTGAAAGCGGCGATTTCTCACTTTTGCAGGTGCTCAGCCAGCCACACGACATACCGGCTGTTTCGTCGCCGCACTTCCTCCAGAAGATTTTCCGGCAGTTCGTCGATCTTCTCTTTGAAAAAGCGCCGGTCGCCGTCCGGAGAGTCGATGTCCCTGCTTCCGACAATGTTCCCCAACCAGAAAACCAGAAAGAGGTTGCCATCAACGCGGCCGCGCGATGAGTCGCCCAAGTTGCGCTCAAGACCCATGGCAGCGTACTTCGCTGCCAGCTCACTCTCATGGCCAAAAGCTCCTGTGGCGGCAAAATCATTCGCGCGCTTCACCATTCGCTGGTAGAGCTTCTGCCAGTATGAGCCTGCCGGCTGGCTGCGCAGCACGTCGAAAAGCTGCAATTGAAGCTCTCCCGAGATTTTGTAGTTCACGCGGCCCGCCGTGGATTTTCCAATCCGTTCCAGAACTTCCGGCTGCTTGCCGCTGCCGGAATGAATGCTGAGAGTCGCATCAAAGCTGCTTGCCACTGCGGCCAACTCGGCAACCCGCGCCGCAAGTTCTTCGAGCGGCTTCCCACCGAACTCCTTCTCGACGCGGCCCGGAAGCTCCGGCCACATCTTGTGTTGGCAATACTCCACAAGCCCGACACCTTCCTCGGCCGAGGTGGCCATCGCCACAGGGTAGGCCTGGCGTTTTTTGAAGCCGAGGTTCGGCGGGCAAAGTTGAGCCGCCCTCCCGCGGGCCTTGAGCCAGTGCATGTAAAAAAGGAGCTCTTTGGCGGTGGTGAGCGTTTCAGCTTCATCGATGGACGGTTCGAAATCGAACTCAGCGTTTATTCCGGCCTCGACCTTTGCCTTGCCGATATAGTCGAAGAGTTCTTCGTTGAGTTTCAGGCTCTGCCCGAACTTGACGGCAAGGCGGAGGATTTCCTCGTTGGTGAGAGTATAGTTCCTGCCACCGATGTGGAAAGGCTTCGCAAACTCACTGCGAACCCATTTCTGTTCCTCGACTGAGAAAATCTGCTGGAATCGCTCGTTGACGGCAGCGTCGTTCCATGGATTCGGATGGCGGGAGTCTGCCTGGAGTTCAAAGAGGCGTGAAGTATCGGTGGTGAACTTTGTGTAACCGGCTGCGTGTCGAATCGCTGTCTTCACCGCCTCAACCGAACGCGCAATCTCTTCTGCGTTTGTACCGGAGACGATAAAATGATCCGCCTCGGCGGTATACCCCTCACGCCAGCCGGAGCGAATGGCTGCCCACAGGCCGGCATGGAAGAGATGCCGGATGGAAACGCGCGTGTGTCCGGTTGCCGTGGGATTTTCGCCGTCCCGCAGAGCCGATTCTTCCTCGGTGGTCATCTCTCGTGTCGCTGAGAGTTGCACCGTGGAAGCCATGTTGACGTTCAGTTTGTCCAGAATCGTCCGATAGGCGCTGAAGACGGCGGGTAAGCTTATCTCCGGATGGCGATTGCCTGCTGCCACAGCGGGCTCTGAGCGCTGCGGTCTGGGAAGAAAGGCCCGGTCGATCTGTTCGGCAAATTTCCCGATGTTCTCATGCTCATAGCTTGAAAAAGGGTAAAAGCTGAGCGAGGCTTCTTTCCCATCGACCTGGACGCGCCCGGTGCGGATGGGTTCAGCAAACAGCTTCCCGGCCCGCGACGAGCCCATCGCGAGTTCCATTAATAGAGGCGTGGTCTTTTCTCCTGCCACTGCGTCCACGGCCATGTACCAGTTGGACGCCTGAGAGGGATCTTTAGCAAGAGATCCGGCACAGGGTTTGAGGGTTGTCAGGCCGAGGCTCGCGAGATCGCTGCCAAGACGTTCACGGAATCCTGCGTCGATCGCATGGTCCCGGGCCTGCTGATCAATTCTCGTTGCGATTGCGCCGGCTTCGTTTGAATTGAATTGTGGTTCCATAGCTCTCCAACCCGATGATCGATTTCACAATCTTACACCGTCACTTTGAGTGGCTGAAACGTGCATAACGCGGCGGCGGCTATCCCGTTACCCGGAATGCCCGGTACGGCCCTGGATCTGGTCGATTGCGTGGGGAAGAACGTCGATGATGCTTTCGAGTGACTCGCGTGCTCCGCGCGGACTTCCGGGAAGATTCACGATCAGCTTGTGCTTCAGTACGCCGGCGAGCGCGCGCGACAAGGCCGCGAGGGGTGTGCTCTTCGCTCCCTCGGCCCGCATCAATTCCCCAAGGCCAGGAATTTCCGTTTCGATCACCGCCCGTGTGGCTTCGGGTGTGACGTCTCGCGGGGCAAGCCCGGTTCCGCCGCAAGTAAAGATAGCATCGCAATCTTCGGACTGGGCCCAATCGATCAGCCGGTCACGAATCTTGTCGAATTCGTCAGGGAGCACGTCGAGCGCCGTCACTTTCCAGCCATGGCCTTCCAGAATGTCACGAACGGCGGGACCGGATTTGTCCTCTCGCTGTCCCTGGCTTCCGAGATCACTCAAGACCAGAATCCTTGCGTGCATAATGTGACTCATTTTTTGGATTGAACCTACGGCGCAAGCGACCCGGCTGCATTCAGCTTGACGCGCGAAACTCTCCCGATTTGCCTCCGCTCTTGTAAAGAAGCTTCAACCCCGTAATTTCGATCTCATGATCGACAGCTTTACACATATCGTAAACCGTCAGGGCGGCGACGGCCGCGCCGGTCAAGGCTTCCATTTCCACGCCCGTCGAACCCCTGGAGCGCACCGTCGCAGATATTGCCACGCCATTTCTGCAGAATTCAGCGCGAACGTCAATATGGCTCAGCAGCAGCGGATGGCAAAGCGGGATCAGGTCCGCCGTGCGTTTAGCGGCGGCAATTCCCGCCACACGCGATATCTCAAGCGGGTCGCCCTTGGGATTGCTTTTGACTTTCTTCAGGGTCCGAGGCTTCATCTTCACCAACACGGTGGCAACAGCCTGCCGGAGCGTTTCTGACTTTGCTGAGACGTCAACCATACGCACACGCCCCGCGCGGTCATAATGGCTCAGGGACATTTCTTTCTCTGATGCTTTTCTCCTGCTCAATGACTTGACCTCTGTCGGGTCAGGTGCCGGCAGCCTAGCTCACCGCCGGCATGACGTCGACCCAGTCTCCCGCTTCGGGTGATGGTTGTTCGGGATGGACAACCAGGAATCCGTTAGCTTCCGCAAGGCCTACCAGATCGCCTGATCCCTGCCAGCCGACAAGGCTGACGACCGGTTCCGTATCCCTGGTTTCGACATGCGCGGGCATGAAAGTTGTCAATCCCGTCTTATGATGCACCGATTTCGCCAGCCGTGCGCGAAGGAAACAAGGCCGTTCAAACCTGCCTCCCATGAGGGTACCGATAGCTGGCCGGGCGAAAAGGCTACAGGTCACAAAGCTGGAAACAGGATTCCCTGGCAGTCCAAAGAAAAACTTCCCCTGCACGCGGCCGAAAACCAGCGGTTTGCCGGGCCGAATGGCGACACTCCGAAAATAAAACTCTGCGCCCAGGTCGCTAAGAGCATCTTCAACATAATCGTACTTTCCCATGGAGACCCCGCCGCTCAGCAAAAGCATATCGGCTTCAAGTGCTTTCCCAATGAGGCTCCGCAAGGCCTCTTTCCGGTCGGGACCAATCCCGATCTCCCACGGAACTCCGCCTGCAGCGACAACCACTGCGGCCAGTATAGCCGAGTTACTGTTTCGCACCTGATACCATTCGGGCTCCCCGTCAATCGGAAC